>JAIUNA010000010.1 GCA_022565265.1 Roseinatronobacter sp.
ATTGCCTTGCAGAAGGCCATTGAAAAGGCGGTTCTGTCGCTGGTTCTTGAAGGCTCTGAGGTGGATTTGTGGCACTTCTCAAACCCGGCTGTCGCCGCCCCGGTTGTGCAACAGTTCCGGGCCGATCTGCTGCGCGGAACCAACCGCTCGCTGGGTTCAGTGCGTCGCGCACCACCAGAGACACGCAACCCGACCCGCGTGATGGATACGCAGCCCGTGCCCATCTCTGCGCGCGAGCCGCAAGCCGCGCCTGCTGTCGCACCCGCCAGCGTACCGACATCTTCGCTTAATTCCGAACAGGCCCCGGAAGGTGCAAATCCTGCGGGTTGAGCGATACTTCTAACAGTCCAGCCACATCTCATCTCAGGAAGCGCCGAGAGATCGGCGCTTCTTTTATTTTCCAAACCATCGCCGCTTTAATGATTTTGAACTGCACCCGTTTGGATACAGAACTGCCTGTATCTAACATGTGTAATATCCTTGCCACCAGTTGAAAAAACAGGCAAAGCCCGCCTGCGCGGATAAAATTTATCATCAAACTTTATCGTCAATTATGACAAATTTATAAATTTCGCCAAAGTGAACCATGAATCGCGATTCGGAGTGCGGCTAACTTTTTTACTTGCATCCTGTCGGCACCTGTCGAAAACGGGCTATATGCTGCGCGCGGGTGATCAAAATTTTGCCTGACAAGGCCTTAGAAAATGAAAAAAAGATGCGGTCACATAAATAGTGTGCACAAGATAACATAGATTTATAAAATAACTTTTAAAATCATATAGCATAGACTTTTAACGTAAGGGCAGATTGCGTTTATTACACACAATGGTGAGGAGTATGGATGTCGCTTTTAATATTGCCAGACCATGTCTGGTGCATGGTGAGCGATGAAACTTATTAACCCTTCATATAAACGCGAGGAACATGCAGTGACTAAAAATTTAATGATGACAAGCGCAGCTACGGCACTCTGTGTCTCGCTGGGCGCACAGGGCGCACTGGCAGGCAATGGCAATCAGGCGTTCACTCTTCAAGACGGCTTGTTTAATCAAGCGGTGATCGATCAAGCCAATGCGAACTTTGCCCGCGTCGGAAGCGCGTCACTTCCCTTCGTGCAGGAAGGAAACGTGAACATACTTTCCATCCTTCAGATCGGACAAAGAACCAATCTTGGCCCGATTGTGGCCAATCAGACTGCAAGCGGCGCAAATGCCGGCACCCTCAATAACGGTTTCCAACTGGGTACTGGCAACATTCTCCAGATCATCCAGCGCGATGAGTTCGCCCCCACCAGCGGAACGGCGTTGAACAATGTAAACATCGTGCCGCTGGTTTTCCAAGAAGGTAATGGGAATATCGGTCGCATTACTCAAGATGCGTTCAGCACGTGGAACATTGCCAATCTGCGGCAGATCGGGACAGCAAACATTGCTGATATCGACCAAGATGCGCCCGGCACCGCACCGCAGGGCACGCGCCAAAACCGGAACTCCATTTCTTCGGCAACGACAGGCTTTGGCTCGGCCCGTTCGGGCGGCGCAGTTCAGGAAGGTACGGCCAACGTTATGCGGCTGACACAGCTTGCAAATGTGGGCAACGGCGGGAATACAATCATTGGCGCTACTCAATCGGGCACCGCCAACCTGATGAACGTCTCTCAAACCGGCAATAACTTTAACCTCAGCTTCGGCACCGCTAACAGCGCCCATGGTTTCGCTGGTTCGCTTGTTCTGCCGAAGTACACATCCAGCCAGACTGGTGCGGCGAATTTCCTGAATCTGACCATGACCAGCGGTGGAACACAAAACTTCAACGAAGCTGGCGTAATCTTCGCGACAGCGCAAAATGGTAGCGGCAATACCGGCAACGTCACCATCACAGGTGACTTCACCGAGTTTGCACTGTCGCAAATCGGCGCGCTGAACAACACTGTTGGCGATGCCGTTGGCAACAGAAATGATATGGCCGTGAGCCAGGTTGGTAATGATGTCGTCGTTCCGCCAGTCAATTTGCCGTTCGGGATCACTATTCCCGGCTTCACCATCCCCGGTGGCGGAAATGACGCGATCTTCTCTGTTCTCGGCAACAACAATGAAATGTTGATCGATCAGGCTGGTAACTTGAACGATGCTGAAGTTCGGATTTTTGGCGATGACAACAAAGCATCGTCCAAGCAATCCGGCAATCTCAATGACGCCGATGTGCATATCGACGGCGATCTGAATACAGCCTTGTCCACGCAAACCGGTAATGGCAACGATGTCTTGGTGAAAATTGACGGGGACAGCAACAACGCGACCCTCGTGCAGACAGGCCCCGGCAACTCTGCAGATGTCACCATCACTGGCGATTTCAACACGGCAGACTCGACGCAGCAAGGCGCCAGCAACGATTGGCTTGCGACAATTGTCGGCAACGACAATACCGCAACTCTTGAACAAATCGGTAGCCTGAACTTTGCCAGCCTAGACATTCTTGGCAACGACAACACAAGCACCCTCAGCTCGAATGGGAACTCCAACAGCATCACCGGTACAGTTGAAGGGAACTCCAACACCTCGACTGTCATGCAGAACGGCAGCAACAACACCGCCGTGTTCACACAGCTTGGCAACTCCAACACTGTGTCGATCATGCAATAATCTGATCTGCAGGCCGGCCCTCTTTGCAGGGGCCGGCCTGTTCCAAACTGTTAGCTGAGAGTACCTTATGGCCACGCGATTGCACCCCACTCGCCCATTTTAAAAATCTGTTTCCGCGTTATGCGCGGGTTTTCTCGCTTGCGCGCCTGTCATGGCCGCCGCCGATGCAACCGCATTTCCTGACAGCGTGTTTGCGCCATTCGAGGCGCAAAGCGTTGCGGTTCCGGGGCCTGACCCGTGGTTGGCCGAATACTTCTATTTCTTTCTGCCTGCCCGCATGCACACGCTTCTTGATGCCGAAACGCTGCTGGCAGTGCAAAGCGCAGAAATGCTGTTTTCCGCGCCAGACGATACAGCGCCGCAGATACTGGAACGGGTACAAAGGCTGGCAGATCTGTCGCCACCCGCCGCACGCGCGATCTTCGGATTCTCGCTGGAAGGGCTATGGCCTGCGGGGGTATCCGCCTGGCTGGGTTTGCAGCCCGGTTTGCAGATAGAAACAAGCGGTACGTTTGATCCGCGCTCAAAAAATAATGTGGCCAGCCTGAGAGTGATTGACGGTGCGCGCAATGCCGCCACCATCTGGCAAGGCGGATTTGGCAATATCCTTGGCCCCCTGCGTTTCTGGGGCTATGACAATTCGGTCTCTGTTCGGCAAGATGGCACCGGCAATCTGGCCCATGTCGGCGCGGTTGTGGGCTTTCAGCAATCCATCGCGCTGCGGCAGCTGGGAACAAATATAGCCGATATCGTTCTGGGCGGGTTTGGCGAGGATAATACTGTGTCCGTAGATCAAATCGGCGAAGGGCGTGTGTCTTTGCTGGTAGAGGGTACAGGCAATTCCATAGACATACGTCAGGATTATTTCTTCGGGCTTGGAGGTGACAATATGTTTGAAGTAAATGTTCAAGGACTTGGTAATATTTTGCGTGTCGAGCAGGACGGGAATAACCTTATGCGCGTCACGATTTCCGGTGATCGCAATAACGCCGCCGGAACAGGCCCGGCCTTGAGCGTTTTGGGCATTCAGGCTGGTGATCTGCTGCAAGCGGGTGACGGTAATGAGGTGTTTGTCGATATTACTGGATCTGAAAATCAAATCGGACTGCGCCAGTCCGGAAATTCCGGAACACTGCGCACAACCCAGATGGGAGACGGAAATCAAGTTGGCGTTGTCCAGAGCGGCGATGGCAACAGCGCCGTGATAACCCAGACAGGGCACGGCAATTCAGTCAGCATGTCGCAGTGACCTGCGGCTTATCATATAAACTGGAAGGAGAATTTCGATGAAATTGCCGCGCATGTGTATTCTGGCTATGGCTTTGGCCCTGCCAAGCACAAGTTTTGCAGACCCCCTTATCTCCGGGGCATCAGACTCGCTTGTGCGGGGATTGGCAAGCTGGTCGGCAGCCACCCCTCTTGCGCCGACAAATGGAACTGCGGATTTTGCCTATTTTGATTCCATTCTCCCGCCATCCGCGTCATCGATAGCCCCTGCAGTACAGCAAGGGAGCGATAACTCCGCAACTATTGCGCTGTCGGGAGCAAACGGAATTGCCGTGTTGATGCAACTTGGCAATAACAATTCAGCAACGCTCAATCTTTCTGCAACAGGTGCAACCGGGATGGTTTTGCAGGGCGGAGATTTCAATTCGGGAACAGTGGAAATTTCAGCGAATAATTCATGGGGAGTTCTGGAACAGTTGGGCAACGGCAATGACGGAGGGCTGGATATTCAGTCCTCGAATACTCGGGTGCTCTATCAGCAAGGCGGCGGTGTCGTTGACGCTGGCCCCGTAGTCGTTAACTCGATCGCCGGGAGCGGCGGCGGCATGATCACCATCGCGCGCCAGTAATCTGGGCGAGCGGGGCCAGTGCGGGCGCAGCCTCCAGCCGGGCGGCTTGCAAGGCTGCGTCCACCCTGTGGGCGGCGCGCTGGCAAGCATGGCTGGCAAGCCTTTGCAGGCGCGTGATCTCCGGGCATTCGGTGACAACACGCTGCCAGAAGGCCATATCTGCCAACGCAATACTGGCCTGCATGAAGTGATGAGCCATCTCGGCGGGGGCTTTGCGCACGTGGTCACACAGGGCCTTCCACTGTGCGAGACTGGTGCGCAAAGATGGCGCTTCGTGACGCTGCGCAATCTCAGTGATATAGCGCGCAAAAGCCTCGGCCTGCGCCGCTGCGGCATGCGACAAGCCGCGCGTTGCAAGTGTCAGCGCGTGAATTCCGTTTGCGCCTTCATAGATCGCGCAGATACGGGCATCGCGATAGGCCTGTTCCAGCCGGTATTCGTGCAAATAGCCATAGCCCCCCAAAACCTGCATGGCGGTCTCGGTTACGCGCATACCCGCGTTGGAGCCTGCAACCTTTGCCATCGGTGTCAGGAAATCGGCAAAGGCGTGATCGCCGGTTTCCAGCGCAACCAGCGCCATATGGGCCAGCGCGCGTGCCGCAAGTGTTTGTGTGTCCATATCATCCAGCATGCGTTGCACATCCGGGTGCGCGGCCAACACTGCGGGGCGCCCATCGGGCAGGCGGCCTTGTCTGCGCAGCTGCGCATAATCACGAGCGATTGCATGCGCCTTGGCCGCATGGGCCACCCCCTGCAAGGCAACATCAAGGCGCGCATGGTTCATCAGCAAAAACATTGCAGACAACCCTTGCCCCTGCGCACCAATCAATTCGCCCTGCGCGGCATCAAACACCATGTGGCAGGTTGGCGATCCATGCAGGCCCATCTTCCGCTCGATCCGCGCCACAGAAATTGCATTTCGGCGACCATCTTGCAAAATGGCCGGGCAGGCAAAAAGGCTCAGGCCCCGCGTGCCCTCTGGCCCGGTGCGGGCAAGTACCAGATGCAAGATATTCTCGCTTGCGTCCTGATCTCCGCCAGAGATGAATGTCTTCTCGCCCTGTATCCGCCACCCCTGCCCCGCGCCGCCATCAATCGCGCTGGTACGAATGCGCGATAGGTCTGATCCGGCGTCAGGCTCTGTCAGACACATGGTTGCAAGCCATGCTCCAGAGGCAAGCTGCGGAATGAAGCGTGCCTGTTGCTCTGGCGTTGCCACATGGCACAACAGCCGGATTGCACCGGGAACCAGCCCCGCGATCATCTGAAGCGCATGGCAGGCCCCTGAAAACACCTCAGAGGTCAGCGCCTGCACCGCAGCCCCCAGCGCTTGCCCTCCAAATTCCTCTGGCGCGCTCAGCCCCTGCCATCCATCCGCCGCCAAGGCGCGGTAGGCATCTGCGAAACCGTCGGGCAGCTGCACCCGCCCTGCCACGATACTGCACCCCTGAAGATCACCCGGCCCATCGAGTGGCGCAATCCGCGCCTTGGCAAAGGCTGCGAAATGTTCCAGCACTTCGCGCGATAGCGCACCATCCCAGCCGGGAATACGGGCAGCCCCTGCAAATTCAAGGCTCCATAGCTTATCTTCCAGTGCAAACATGGCTCAGCCCAGCCCCAGCAGACGCGCTGCATTTTCCTTCAGGATAAGAGGGCGCACCTCGTCGCGGATATTGAGTTCCGCGAAATCGGCCAACCAGCGATCTGGCGTGATTGCAGGCCAGTCCGAACCGAACAGCATCTTTTTCTTCAGGATCGTATTCGCATAATGCACAAAAATCGGCGGGAAATATTTGGGCGACCATCCCGACATGTCGATATAGACATTTGGCTTGTGCTGCGCGACAGCCAGCCCTTCCTCTGTCCATGGAAAAGACGGATGCGCCAGCACGATGGGCGAATCCGGGAAATCCACGGCGATATCGTCAATATGCATGGGGTTCGAATATTTCAGCCGCATGCCCATTCCGCCCCGCATCCCTGATCCCACACCCGTCTGGCCCGTATGGAACAACATGATCGCGCCCTCTTCGGCGATGGCTTCGTAGAGCGGATAGGCCATGCGATCATTGGGGTAAAACCCCTGCATTGTCGGATGAAACTTGAAACCGCGCACGCCAAATTCGCGCACAAGCCGACGGGCTTCGCGGGCACCAACTTTGCCCTTGGCAGGATCGATCGACGCGAAAGGAATCAGGATATCCGCATTCTCAGCGCAGATTCGTGCGATTTCTTCATTTGTATGGCGGTAAAACCCGGTCTCGCGTTCGGCATCGACGCCAAAAATCACCGCTGCAATCTTGCGGTCGCGGTAATAGGCTGCCGTCTGTTCAACAGTGGGAAGCATGCCATCCATTCCCGCCGGATTGCGGAAATAAGCGGCCATTCCCTGCTGAAACTCCAGATAGCCGTCATCACGATGACAGTTGCACGGCTCTTCTGCATGGGTGTGAAAATCGATGGCGACGATCTCGTCAAGCTTGATGCTCATTCCTCGCCCCCCATCATGCTTCTGGCGCCTTTAGCCGCGCCGCGCGTTTCTCCAGAAAATCGCGCAGCCGCTGCTTTGCCTCCGGGGTTTCCGATGTGAGGGCAGAGACGATGGATTCCGTAAACAACCCATCCTCCACAGACATTTCAGCAATCCGGGGCAGCGCATTCACAATGGCATAATTCGACAACGGCGCATTCGCGGCTGCGGCCTGCGCCAGTTCTATCGCGCGGGCCAGCGCCTGCCCCTTGGGCACAACATAAGACACACCCCCCCAGGATTCCATCTGCGCGGGCGAAACAGTGCGCCCTGTCAGCATCATATCACCCATGCGCGCAGCACCAATCAGCCGCGCAACCCGCACCGAGCCGCCGCCGCCAACAAAGATACCGCGCTGGCCTTCTGGCAGCCCGAAAAACGCGGTTTCATCTGCGACACGCACATGGGTTGCAGCAGCCAACTCAAACCCGCCACCCACAACTGCACCATGCAACGCAGAAAAGAAGGGAATCTCGCCGCGCTCGAAAGACGCAAAAATCGCATGCCAGCGCCGCGACCCCTGAATCGCGTCGAACAGGGGTTTGTCCTTGTGTTCGGCCAAATCCAGCCCCGCGCAGAAGTGATCGCCTTCGCCGTAAATGACTGCCGCGCGCGCTTCGCTCTGGGCGCGCTCCGCAGCCTCGCGAATCGCCTCGACCACACGATCGGAAATAGCGTTGCGCTTCGAAGGGCGATTCAGCCCTATGATGGCAATCTTGCCCTGCAACCGATAACTGACCAGCACCTCGCCCGATCCGTCCATGCGCTCCTCCCGTCACCGCCAAGTTGTATCATACACGAATAGTTATGTTAGTAAACAGTATTGTAGTAAGATAGTTTTACTGATAATCTTTATATCAGGGCTGTGGGCGGCAAGAGGGAGTGCAGTCATGCCAAAGATGAAATTGGCGGCATTGGATGAGGAATCCGATATCGAAGGCCTGCTGGGCTATAATCTGAAGCGCGCCTATATGATCGTGCGGGATGATTTCCGCAGACAGGTAGAGCAATCAGACCTGTCGCCACGGGCGTTTTCCGTGCTGACGCTGATTGTCGAGACGCCCGGCCTGACGCAAAGCGAAGTCGCGCGGCATCTGGGGATAGAGCGTTCCGGGCTGGTGGCCATCATCGATGATCTGGAAGCCCATGGGCTGGCCGAACGCACGGCGGTTCCCGGTGACAGACGCTCTCAGGCGCTGATCGCCACTCCCAAAGGGCGCGCGTTCCATGCAGAAACCATGGCGCGTGTGCATGCACATGAACATGCGCTGCTTGCTCCGCTCAGCCCCGGCGAACGCACACAATTGCTGATACTGCTGCGCAAGTTCCGGGCAGCGCATGAGGAGGTAGAGCTATGATGAATTTCGCAGGCGGCGTTGCCGTAGTCACAGGGGGCGCTTCCGGGCTTGGCGCGGCCTGTGCCCGCGCATTGGCGCAGGCCGGGATGCGCGTTGTAATCTTTGATCTGAACGAGAGTGAAGGCAGCGCGCATGCCTCGGAACTGGGCGGAGTATATTGCAAGGTTGATGTCGCAAACCCTGACAGCGTGAAAGCGGGGTTTGAACGGGCCGTGTCCGAGGGGGCAATTCGGGTACTTGTCAATTGCGCGGGCATTGGCCCGGTTGCAAAAACTGTATCACGGGGCGCCGCGCATGACCCGGCGCTCTTCATGCGCGCAGTGTCCATCAATCTGGGCGGAACCTTCACCTGTGCCGCGCAGGCGGCGACGATCATGGCCGCTCAGGAACCTGTGGGCGCGGATAAGGCGCGCGGGGTCATCATCAATACCGCCTCGGTTGCCGCCTATGACGGGCAGATCGGGCAAGTGGCCTACGCGGCCTCGAAGGGCGGAGTCGTTGGCATGACCTTGCCGATGGCGCGCGATCTGGCCGACAAGGGGATACGGGTTTGCACCATTGCACCGGGCCTGTTCCTGACACCTTTGCTACACAGCCTTCCACAAGAGGCTCAGGATTCACTGGGCAAACAAGTGCCCTACCCCCCACGACTGGGGGAACCGTCAGAGTTTGCGGCGCTGGCGCTGCATATCGTAACCAATCCAATGCTGAACGGCGAAGTGATCCGTCTGGACGGCGCAATCCGCATGGCTCCGAGGTAGGCTCATGACCAAAACGCAGGGCATCCGCTTCTGGCAGCCGCGCTTTGATATTACCCATCGCGCCGATGGCAGTATCCTCATGCGCCAGATCGATCCTTTGCCACAGCATTTGCCTGTGGTTGCGGCTTATCTGGATCATTGGGCCGACAAGACACCCGATGCCACATGGATTGCGCGGCGCGCGACTGGCGGCGCGTGGCAGCGCATTGGCTATGCCAAGGCGCGGGATACTGCACAAAGACTGGGGGCGGCCTTGCTTGCGCGGGGGCTGGGGCCAGACAGACCGCTGCTTATTCTTTCCGAAAACAGCCTCGAACATGCCCTGCTCGCAATGGGCTGCATTTATGTGGGCATTCCCTTTGCCGCAATCTCGCCAGCCTATTCACTGGTCTCGAAAGACCATGGAAAACTTCGCAATATCGCCGCGCTTCTGCATCCCGGTGCGATCTTTGCTGATGATGCCAAAGCTTTCGCCCCAGCCTTGAGGGCTATTTCCGCACCCGACCAGATTGTGATCACTCTGGGGGACGGCAAGGACGACTACACCGCACTTTGCAACACCGATCCAGAAGCCGCACTATCCGCCCGCGCGGGCCTGACGCCAGAGGGCGTGGTAAAATATCTTTTCACCTCTGGCTCTACCGGCAGCCCCAAGGCAGTTATCAACACCAATCGCATGATCTGCGCCATGGGCGCCATGATCAGCGATTGCTACCGCTTTTTGCAAGACGAGCCGCCTGTCGTTCTGGACTGGGCACCCTGGAACCACACAGCAGCAGGCAACAAGGTATTCATGCTCGTTCTGTTCCATGGCGGCAGCTACTACATTGATGATGGGCGCCCCATACCGGGCAAGTTTGATGACACCTTGCGCAACTTGCGCGAAATCTCCTGTAACTGGTATTTCAATGTGCCCTTGGGCTTTGACATGCTGATTGACGCTCTGGAGCAGGATCGCGCGCTGGCCGAGACATTCTTTGCGCGTCTGGGTATGGTTTTTTACGCAGGTGCCGGAATGGCGCAGCACACATGGGACAGGCTGTCAGCCCTTGGACGCGCCGTTACAGGGCGCGATATCCTGCTGGCAACAGGGCTGGGCGCAACAGAAACAGCGCCTTTCGCATTGGCCTGCACAGAACTCCAACACAAGGCCGGGAATATTGGCGTGCCCGCGCCGGGGCTGGTGTTGAAGCTTGTTCCGACAGGCGACAAGATGGAAGCGCGCCTCAAAGGCCCCACCATCATGCCCGGATATCTGGGTGATCCAGAAAAAACGGCTGAAGTCTTTGACGAAGAGGGGTTTTACTGCCTTGGCGATGCCCTTCGCCCTGCCGATCCCGATGATCTGGGCAAGGGTTTTTTCTTCGATGGCCGTGTAGCGGAGAATTTCAAACTCGCAACAGGAACTTGGGTGGCCGTGGGGGCCGTGCGTGCGACATTGGTGGATGCGATGGGCGGATTGATCCGGGATGCTGTGATCGTGGGCGAAAACCAGCCCGAACTGGGCGCGCTTCTGCTACTCTCGGAACGCGCGAAATCTATGGAGGCTGGCGCGCGCAAAGATGCGCTACAGGACGCGCTGATACAGGCCGCCAAAGCCGCAACCGGCTCTGCCAGCCGCGTGATGCGGGCCTGTATTCTGGAAAGTGCACCCAGCTTTGACAGGGGCGAAGTGACCGAGAAAGGCAGCCTCAATCAGCGTGCAATGCGCGCCCATAATTCCGAGATGATCCGAGAGCTTTACGCCCCCGACACATCAGAATCCGTCATTCATATCGCACGAAAGAATGCACATATTGTATGAAAAAAAATTGTTTGATTTGAAACTGTTTTCTATTTAACATTTGAGAAACAGATTAAGGAATGTCTCCATGGGTCACGATACGGTTGAACAGATTCTCTGCGATCACGATACGCACCGTAGCGCGGCCCTGATCGATGCAGGATTGGCCTATGGGGAACTGCGCCAGAATACTGGATTTCTGTTGCGCATGGCATGGCTGCAAATCTCTGAGAAACTGGAAGAAAACGCGCAATCCGTGATGCTGACGGCCGCCGAGTACACTATCTTGCGGATGATCGCGCAAAGCCCTGGCGTGCGTCAGGGGCATCTTGCGCAGGCGCTCTATATCAAGCCCGCTGCCATGACCCGGATCATTCGGGGGTTCGAGGAACGCGCGCTTGTGACACGCGAGATCCCTGACGGGGATCGCCGCACAGTGCGCCTGTCAATACGCCCCGCAGGTTTGACAGCTCTGGAACAGGCGCGCTCGCTGTTTGGCGGCCAAGCCGAACATGAGCGCGGAACTTTGAATGACACAGAGCAACAACTGCTCAACCATTTGCTGCGAAAATTCTGCAGCCTCGACACGTGTGATACGCAGGCCCCTTAAAAGGCCCGCGCACAGACAAGATCACATCACGGTCACATACTGGGAGGAGAAGACCATGAAACTGACAAGAACATTGTTACTGGGGGCATCCGTTGCGATGTGCATGGCAACTGCCGCCACTGCGCAGAATCTGCGCGGCGCAGGCGGTGCATCGCCCTCACACCCGTCAACCTATATGTATGAGCGCTTTGCCGAGTATCTGGCCGAGGAAAGCGGCGGCAGTATGAGCCTGACGCTGATCGGGCCTGAAGTCGTCTCGCTCACACAGGTACCGGATGCGCTGGAATCAGAATTGATCAATGTCGGCAACTTGCTGCCACTGTTCTTTCCGGCAAATTTCCAGCGCACCAATGTCGCGGGAGATATGGCACTGATCGGGCGCAATTCTCATGCAATGGCTTTGGCAATGACCGAATTTGTTGTCAATTGCGATCCTTGTCAGGAGGAATTTCGCAACAAGGGCATGGTCTTTCTTGGTGCGGGCGCGTCCGATGTCTATGTCCTGATCACAACCAGCCCTGTGCGCACAGCAGACGATCTGCAAGGGCTGCGCCTGCGTTCTGGCGGCGCACCCTTTGCCCGCTGGGCCGAGAATTTCGGGGCAACCCCTGTCAGCATCCCGGTCGGAGAGCAGTTTGAAGGCATGAACCAAGGCACGATTGACGGCTCGATGTCGTCCATCGTCGATATGCTGTCTTTTCGGTTGGTCGATGTTGCACGGTATGTGACAGAAGTACCCTTGGGCACCTATCACGTCACCTCGAACTTTACCTTCAACCAGTCAACATGGGCGGGGCTGAGCGCGGATGAGCGCGCCACAGTCGCACGCGCGGCCAATCGCGCCAACCCGACCCTGACAGATCGTTGGGGCTTTCAGTTGCCAGAGGCCGCACGCAATGCAGTTGCCGCCGCCGGGATAGAGGTGATCACGCCGGATAACAGCCTGTTGGAAGCATCGAACAGCTTTTCTGCCACAGATGCAGCGGCGCGCATCTCGGCAGATCCGCTGGCAGGTGATTTCGCCGCAATGGTCGCGAAATGGACAGCAATTGTCGAGGAGTTGGGCGATGATCCCGCAGCGCTTGCCGAGCGCGCCATGCAGGAAATCTGGGCCAATGTCGATATGACAACCTACGGCCTCTGAGCGCAGACCGAAACCAACCTCTGGCCTTTGGCCAGAGGTCGTCCGCAAGGTGGCTTTATGTCTTTTATTGTCCGGTTCTCTGCTGGCCTTTGTAGGCTTCTGTCCTTTGCGGGCGGGGCCGCAGTACTCTTGATGATGCTGCATATCACGCTCGATGTGGTGCTGTTGAACCTGTTTCGCATCTCGATGAACACGGCACCAGAGATCGTGGCGCGCTATTACATGGTGGCAGTCGCCTTTTTGCCCCTCGGCTGGCTGACATTGCGCAAGCAAATGATTTCAGTGGAGTTGCTGGATTTCATCTTACCGAAATGGTTTCAGAACGGCTCGGATTTCCTGCTCGCGCTGATTGGGGCGGCGGTTTATGGGCTGCTGACCTATGCAACATGGCTCAGGGCTTTGCGCGAAATGCGCTCTGGCTCTTTTGTGGAGCTTGTGCGCTTTCAGATGCCTGTATGGCATTCTTATTTCATTGTTCCCGCCGGGTTCGCCCTTGCAACCCTTGCCTGCGCCCTGCTGGCACTGATCTTTCTGTCACAGACTGCCCGTGACGAACTTCAATCCCTGCTCAAAGGTGAAGACGAATGAGCGTCGAAATCGGCCTTTGGGGCATTGCCATCCTGATGGGCTTGCTGGCCTTGCGTCTGCCGGTGGCGCTGGCCCTGATCATTGTGTCTTTCGGGGGAATATGGGTCATGCTGGGCTGGAATCCGGCCATGGGCGTATTGACCAATACGCCCTATGCATTTGCTGCCCGCTGGACGATGAGCGCTGTGCCAATGTTTCTGTTGATGGGCTTTGTTGCCTTCCATACAGGGCTGACCGGTGGCCTGTTCGAAGCGGCAAAAGGCCTATTGGCGCGCCTGCCCGGCGGGCTGGCCATCTCGTCAATCTTTGCATGCTCTGGATTTGCTGCTGTTTCCGGCTCGTCGCTCGCAAATTCCGCGGCCATGGGGCGGATCGCCATCCCGGAAATGGTGAAAGCAGGCTACAAACCATCTGTGGCCGCCGGGTGCATCGCGGCAGGCGGCACGATTGGCGCGCTCATCCCGCCCTCGATCCTGATGATCATCTATGGTGTGATCGCCGAAACATCGATCACGCAGGTTTTTCTTGGGGGTATCAGTATAGGCTTGCTGACAGCGCTGTCTTATTGCGCCGTCATCCTGTGCATCGCTTGGTTGCGCCCGGATATCATCCCCCGCGCTGGTGCGCAGGATATGCCCGAATTATGGATCGCCCTTCGGCAAGTGGCACCGATCGTGCTTTTGGTCATTCTTATCTTTGGCGGCCTGTTTTCGGGGTTCTTTACCGCCACTCAGGCAGGGGCAATCGGAGCATTCGGAACAGTTGTCATTGCCGCAGCCATGGGCAGGCTGACGCGCGATGTCATCCGGCGGTCGCTTACAGAAACGGTGATCACCACAAGTTCGCTGCTGATCATCGGGATTGGCGCTACGATGTTTACCCGGTTTCTGGGAATATCTGGTGTATCCAATCTGATCGCCTCTTTTGTCAGTGACACCGGGCTGAGCATCACGATGGTGCTTTTGATCATCATCTGCATTTACCTTGTGCTTGGCACATTCATGGAACCTTTCGGCGCGATGCTCGTGACATTGCCCATCTTCCTGCCGCTGATCAACGCGGAGGGGTTGAGCCTTGTGTGGTTCGGGGTACTGGTGGTCAAGCTGCTGGAGGTGGGCATGATCACACCGCCAGTCGGGATGAATGTCTTTGTCATCAAAAATGTCGCAAGCCGCTATGTGACGGTAACAGATGTGTTCCGAGGGGTGCTGCCCTTCATTCTTGCGGATTTGGTGGTTATCGCCCTTATCGTTGCCTTGCCCGCACTGGTTCTGTTTCTCCCCGACATGGTTGCACAGATGCGATGACAAGGCGGCACGACGCAAAGACGGTTCCGCACAGCCTAGCAAGAGCGCCCAAATGGCCCACCTTTAAGCGGTGATTTCCAACCGCCCCAAGAGGCCGCGCGCAGATAAAAGCGGCCCGTGTGGCAGCCGCTTGCAGCAGCTGGCACAAGATGTTCTTGCAATTGCGGGACATGCAGGCAAGGCGCCGCAAGTGTCAGACACCACTCACGGGCGATAGCGCAAAAGCTGCTATTCCGGGCGGCAGCTTTGAATGCGCGCAACCAGAATGAAAGAAGCAAAACAGACAACACTGTCAGGCCTTCGGCTGGTGGCAATATGGCTTGAAAACAGCTGTCATGAAAGTAATCTCTGCCTCAGACCTGTTGCCAAAATTTTGACCACAAGCCAGCGCAGAGCTTGCTTGTGGTGCAATTGCGCGCAAGTCTGATGGGCATGATCACTGGGAGGGGCGCGGTGGCGGAGTATGATTACATCATCATCGGCGCCGGCTCTGCGGGCTGTGTCCTTGCAGACAGGCTTAGCGCAGATACACGCAACCGTGTCCTTGTGCTGGAAACCGGAGGCTCAGACCGACATTTCTGGGTCAAGGTGCCATTGGGCTATGCCTTCGCCTATACAGATCCCCGGATCTCGGTACAGTGCAAGACCGAAGCGGATCCGGGGCTTGCGGGGCGGTACAATTCATGGCCGCGTGGTCAGGTTGTTGGAGGGTGCAGCTCCATCAATGCAATGGCCTATATGCGCGGCCTGCCCCATGATTTTGACGATTGGGAAAAAGCGGGGGCACAGGGCTGGGGCTGGGCGACTGTCAGCAACCTTTATGACAGTCGGGAAGCGAAGGGCCAAGATAACAGCACCGGGCCAATCCATATCAGCGACCTTTCGCATGAAATGCACCCGTTCTCGCAACTCTTCCTCAAGGCCGCCGCAGAAGCTGGATGGCCTGTGCTGGATGATCTCAATACCGCACAGGCAGGGCTTGGCCGCTATCAGAGCACCGTTTGGAAAGGGCGGCGCTGGTCTGCGGCGGATGCCTTCCTGCGGCCCGCGCTACAGCGCAAGAACCTGCGTCTGGAAACCCGCGCCAAAGCCCAGAGAATCGAGATTGAAGCGGGCGAAGCGAAAGCAGTGATCTATCGGCAGCATGGCAGGCTTGTCAGGGCCAGAGCGCGGCGCGAAGTGATCCTTTCTGCCGGCGCGGTGCATTCGCCACAACTTCTGCAACTTTCGGGCATAGGCCCCGGCGCCGTATTGCAAGCACAGGGCATTGCGGTTCACAACGCCCGCGCCGAAGTCGGGCGCGGGCTGCAAGACCATCTGGCAATCACCTATAGTTTTGCCGCCTATCCCAAAACACTCAATGCCACGCTTGGGGTGTCTTATTGGCGCTTTCTAAGCGGGCTGCGCTATCTGGCAACGCGCAGAGGGCCACTTTGCGTGCCGGTCAATCAAGTGGGCGGCTATATTTCATCCAATGCACAGGCACTTCCCGATACGCAGATATATTGCAATCCCATGGTCTATACGTATGGCCCCAAAGGGCCGACGGTTCCGCGAGAATCGGGATATATCCTTTCCGCACAACCCTGCCGCCCGACCAGCCGGGGAGAAATCCGCATCACCTCGCCCATAGCGGATGACCAGCCGGGGATTTGGCCCAACTCTCTGGCCACGGATGAAGATTGCGCAAATGTCATCCGCGCCGGGCGATTGCTGCAACGGCTTGCCAAGAGTGACACGCTGATGCAGGCGCGGCGTGCGCCAATCGGGCCAGACCTGCTGGCGCTGGATGAGGATGAATTGCTTGCCGATTTCCGTGCCCGCGCCTCTACAGTGTTTCACCCAAGCTGCACCTGCCGAATGGGCGCTGACCCGGCGCGTTCGGTTCTCGATCAGCGCTTGCGCGTGCATGGCATGAGGCGGTTGCGCGTGGTCGATGCCTCGGCCTTTCCGAATATAACATCGGGGAATACCAATGCCCCAACCATGATGCTGGCCGCCCGTGCCGCGGCGCTTATCCTTGAGGATAACCGATAACCCAGTTCATGGCCGTAGCCCATGGGGCGCCATGATCAGCAAGGTGGCGTTGGCGGCGTCTACTCTGCGGCTTCGGGCGCAAGCGTAAACACAGGTTCCATACGCGCAAGAATACCCTCGGACAGATGACATTTGATCTGATGCGCCTGCCCCAGATCACGCAGTGGCGGCACCTCGCTGTCACACAGCCCCCCCGGCACTTCGGCTTTCCAGCGGCAGCGCGTCTGAAACGGGCAGCCGGGCGGTGGGTTCATGGCCGACGGAATACCCCCCTCCAGAACAATGCGCTTCTTGACAACAGAGGTATCAGCCACAGGCACGGCTGACAAAAGCGCCTCGGTATAGGGGTGGTAGGGCGGCGAAAAAACCTGATCTGTCGTGCCCAGTTCGACAACATGGCCCAGATACATCACCATAACCCGATCCGACAAATAGCGCACGATGGACAAATCATGGCTGATAAACAAAAGCATTGTGCCATTCTTGCGCTGAATATCCATCAGAAGCTCGGTTACGGCGGCCTGCACCGACACATCCAGCGCCGAGACAGGTTCATCGGCCACCACCACCTTGGCATCGCCTGCGAAAGCGCGCGCAATGCCCACACGCTGCTTTTGCCCCCCCGACAATTGGCGCGGCATACGCGTGGCAAAGGCGCGGGGCAGCTTCACCAGATCAAGCAATTCAAGCATACGCTTTTCACGCTCAGCAGTGGTTTTGCCGATCTTGAAAATTTCCAGCGCGCGGATGATCTGCGCACCAACGGCCATGGAGGGATTGAGCGTATCGAACGGGTTTTGAAACACCATCTGCAACTGTGACACAGTGTCAGTATTGCGGCTTTGGATAGGGGTTGATTGCACGTTTTCATCAAAAAGCATGATTTTGCCCGATGTCGCTGTCTCCAACCCCATCAGCACTTTGGCAAAGGTGGATTTTCCGCAACCGGATTCGCCCACAATGGCCAGTGTTTCACCTGCGCGGGCATCAAAACTCAGGGTTTCATTTGCCTTGACAACCTTGGGATCACCGCCAGAAAAAAGGCTGGAGGCCGCGACCTCATAATATTTGCGCACATCATCCATTTTCAGGACAATATCGCCAATCTCGGCGGGCATGACATCCTTGTCAGAATTCCAATCCGCGTGCCAGTCAATCTGGCCAATCCGTAGGCAGCGGCTGGCATGACGGTCATCTGCATTTAT
This sequence comes from Roseinatronobacter sp., assembly GCA_022565265.1. Taxonomy (GTDB): domain Bacteria; phylum Pseudomonadota; class Alphaproteobacteria; order Rhodobacterales; family Rhodobacteraceae; genus Roseinatronobacter. Next base: position 17,822 of record JAIUNA010000010.1, read on the forward strand.
GAACTGCATCTTGATATCTTGCGCGTCACACAGCCCCTTGCGGAAATAATCACAACGCGGGCCAAAGGGGCAGCCCTGCGGACGCTCATGCGGCAACGGAAAATTGCCGGGGATGGCGCGCAAAGGGCGCGTTCCTTTATTGGCAGTTGGCAACGGGATCGCACGAAACAGCGCTTGCGTGTACGGATGGCGCATCTTGTTGAACACATCGCGAATATTGCCGGTCTCGACCGCCTCGCCCGAATACATGACGCATAAGCGGTTGCATGTCTCCATCACCAGACCAAGATTATGGCTGATAAACAGCATCGATGTTCCGTATTTACGCCCCAGCTCCTTGACCAGATCAACGATCCCGGCTTCGACCGTCACATCCAGCGCGGTTGTAGGTTCATCAAGGATCAGCAGCGCCGGGTTGGCCATCAGCGCCATCGCGATGACAATACGCTGTTGCTGGCCACCAGAAAGCTGATGCGGATAGGCATCCAGAATGCGGTCAGGATCTGGCAGACGCACATCCGCAACCAGTTGACGCGCCCGCATGCGGGCCTCAGAGGCGGGCATATTCTGATGGATCATTGGAACTTCCATCAATTGCCGCCCAACCTTCATGGCCGGGTTTAGGCTGGCCATCGGCTCTTGATAGATCATCGCAATTTCCGACCCACGGATCTTCGCAAGCTCGCGCGCGCTCATGGTGTTCAGATCGCGGCCCTTGAACTTGATCGACCCGCCCACGATACGGCCATTCACGCCCAGATCCTGCATCACGCCCAGCGCGACCGTTGATTTCCCGCAACCGGATTCCCCCACCAGCCCCATCGCCTCGCCCGCCATGACAGTGCAGGAAAAATCCATCACGGCGGGGATTTCTCCGCCCCGCGTGAAAAAGGAAATCGAGAGGTTCTCGATTTCAAGGATGGGTTGGGATTTGTTCCAGTCTGTCATCAAAACACCACCGTAATAATACCCAAAAGAACGGAAACAGCGGGAAAGAGGTGAATTGGCCTCAGCTTAAGGCGCCTAAAGCTACATTTTCTTATTGTGCTCACCGTCGGAATTACCGCCAAGCTAATTGAAATTAAGCTCAATATCTGCTTGGTATGGTTCATTTTAATTATATCATAATTTGCGATAAAGATTACAATCAAGACACCCCATGCAAGTATCAAAAAAGGCACCAAAAGGATATCCGTTTCTTTGAAAATCGTTTGTTTTTGCATTGCTAATTTACTCCTTTAATCCTTCAAACTTTCTTCGCGCAGCCCATCGGCCAGCAGGTTTAATCCCAGCACAAGAGACATCAGCGCTACGGCAGGGGCCAATGCCGCGTGGGGATAGACGGTCAGCAAGCGGCGGCCCTGATTGATGGTAGACCCCCAATCGGGGCTTTCAGGCGCAACACCCAGCCCGAAAAACCCCAAAGTACCCAGAAGGATCGTAGTATAACCAATGCGCAGGCAGAAATCGACAATCAGCGGCCCGCGCGCATTGGGCAGGATTTCCCACAGCATGATATACCAAGGCCCCTCGCCGCGCGTCTGGGCGGCGGCAACATAGTCGCGGGTTTTGATATCCAGCGTTATTCCCCGCACGATCCGAAACACTGTAGGCGCATTGACAAAAACCACGGCTACAAAAACATTCAGAAGATTGGGCGACATGCCCCAAACCCCCAGCGGATCCGCATTAAAGGCAAGCCCCGAATAGGCCCAAAGCCCGATCATCAGCACTGCGCCCACATAAAAATTGCGCTTCATGGGCTGTGTGAAAAAGCGCGCGTTCAAAAGCACCGTAAAAAACAAGACCGGCATCAGAAACAAGATACCTGCCATGACCCGCGGAATCGCTGTGTTCTGGATTTCGGGCGCAACCAATAGGAAGAACAGCAAAATAACCGGAAAGGCCAGCACAAGATTGGCAATAAAGGTCAGGCCCGTGTCCAACTTGCCGCCGATATAACCCGCAGGCAGGCCAAGCGAAATCCCGATCATGAAGGAAATCATCGCTGCAAATGGCGCTATGCGCAACACCTCGCGCGCGCCCATGACCATGCGCGAGAAGACATCACGCGCCAGCGCATCGCCGCCCAAAAGGAAATACGCATAGCCCCCCGCCGGATCGCGTACGGGGCTGCCGGGGGCTGCGTTGCGCATGCCACTGAATTGCGCCAATGGGTCATGAGTGATGATCAGTGTCGCAAACAGCGCTGTAAAGACCCAGAACATCACCAACGCAAAGCCAATCATGCCCACAGTTGATTCAAACAATCGGCCATAAAGGCCAAGGCGGCGCTTATAGATGATCGAAAACGCGAAAACAGCCACCAGCGCCACCCAGACAGGCAAAAGCTGGATGAACAGTCGGCCAAGAAGATCGAGCCAGCTTAGCGAATCCATAATACCACGCCCCTTATGTTACGCGGATGCGCGGGTTAAGATAGACATAGCCAATATCCGAAATAAGCTGCGTAATCAGCACCACCAGCACCGCCACAACTGAAGCAGCCAATAGCAATTCTATATCGTTATTGGCGGCGGCCTCGAACAGCGTCCAGCCAAAGCCGGGATAGCTGAACAACACTTCTACAATCACCACACCGTTCAATAGCCACGGGATTTGCAGCATGATCACAGTGAATGGCGCGATCAGCGCGTTGCGCAAGGCATGGCGCAGCACGATATTGGCAAAGCTCACCCCCTTGAGCCGGGCTGTGCGGATATATTGCTGGGTCATGACCTCGGTCATGGAAGCGCGCGTGATCCGCGCGATATAGCCCATACCATAAAGCGCAACCGTCATCACTGGCAGTGCAAAATTCCAGAAGGTGATCCGCTCCAGCGCCGATCGGGCATTGCCCTGAAACAAGACCGGCCCGTCAATCCAGCCCCAGCTTACCAGAAGCGGCGACAGCCCCACAGTACTGGAAGCAAAAAGCGCAATGAATACGACCCCCGACACATATTCCGGCGTCGCTGTCGAGGCGATGGCGAAAGTCGACAGCGCACGATCCGTGCGCGAGCCTTCGCGCATCCCCGCCAACACGCCCACCACCAGCGCCATCGGCACCATGACAATCAGCACCCACAGCATCAGCCAGCCCGTTGCCCCCAGCCGCGCCCGGATCACCTCGGAGACGGGGGCGCGAAACCGGGTTGAATTGCCCCAATACCCCTGCGCCAATCCACAGCGGGTAGGGGCAGCGCCCGGCTCTGCAAGGCCAGTCAGCGTATAGCAACGCCCTCTCATGGTGCCGTCATCGCGTGCGCGTGTCCAGCCGGGGGCCACCCCAAGCCATTCGCCATAGCGCCACAGCATCGGCTGGTTATAGCCGTTACGCTCCAGCCAGCTTGCAACTTCGCTATCCGAAATCCGCGATCCGGCCTGCGTCTTGGCCAGCGTTTCCAACTTTGCGGGGATATTGGTCAGGTAAAAAACAACGAATGTCAGGCACAAAGCCGTAACAAGCATCACACCGATGCGGCGGGCAAGGAAGACGAGCATCCTGTCTCCTGTCTCCTGTCTGCTGGGGCACCGTTGGGCGCGTTGACGCGGAACGCAAAGACATTTGCCGCGATGGTGCAGGCCATCGCGGCAAATGCGGATCAGGACAGGGCGTAATGCTGGTAGCGTACCTCGAATGTGGGGTGCATTTCCGCATTCAGGATAGTGTCGCGCTTGTTGCGATACAGAGAACGCCAGTAAGGTTGAATCAACACGCCCTCATCCAACAGAATCTGTTGGATTTTCGCCATCACCTCGCGGCGCGCATCGGCATCGGCAATTCCATTGGCCTCGTCCAGCAGCGCGTCAAACTCTGCATTCGAAAAACCCGCCTCGTTCCATGCCTCGCCAGAGCGATATGCCAGATTGAGAACCTGCACCCCCAAAGGACGCATATTCCATTCGGTCGAGGAAAACGGATAATTCAACCAATCGTTCCAGAAGGTCGCACCGGGCAGGATCGTGCGCTTGATATTGATCCCGGCGGCCCGGATTTGCGCCGCAACACTGTCACAAGTGGCCGCTTGCCAGTTGTCATCGATCGAGATCAGTTCAAATTCATGATCCGCCAGCCCCTCTGCCGCGATCATCGCCTTGGCGGCCTCCGGATCAAAAGAGGTGGTGCCGATATCGGCATATTCGGGATGGATCGGGCAGACATGGTGGTTCTCGGCCACGGTGCCCAGATCATTATAACCCAGTTCCAGAACAATCGCGTTATTGACAGCCATTTGCAGCGCACGGCGAACATTGACATTGTCATAGGGCGCCTGGGTCTGGTTGAATCGCACTGCAAGCGTCGAGGCTGTGATGGCTTCGGATTTGGGCAGACCGATCATCTCGAAGAGATCGACAAAATCGCCCGTGGTCTGATAGGTCATATCAATCTCGCCACCCTCTGCGGCAGCCATCCAGGCAGCCGGGTCAGTGCCCAGATCCAGAAATTCAATGCGATCCAGATAGGCGCCGTTGCCTTCGTTCCACCAAGTGTGATCGGGGTTACGCTCGATCACTGCGCCAATGCCGGTATCATGGCTGACGGGGCGGTAAGGGCCAGTGCCAATCGGATTTGCAACCGGATCATCCCCCGTGAAAGACGGATGAACAACGGCGGCCGGATAATCGGCCATATTTACGATGATCGAAATATCAGGGCTGGACAGATGCAGCCGTAGCGTCAGATCATCCACGATCTCGACAGCTCCCTCGCGCAGCTTGCCACCGTCCGACAGCGCGCTCATGCGGCCAGCCATCGAATTGCCCTCTACCGAGGCATCGCACCAGCGCTCGATATTATGAGCGACATGAGAAGCGGTGAAAACATCGCCATTATTCCAAGTGACACCAGAGCGCAGTTTCAAAGTATAGATCGTGGCATCATCATTGGCTTCCCAGCTTTCCAGCAACACGGGTTGCACTGTGCCATCGCGCTCATAACTGACCAGATATTCCAGCCAACCGCGGCAGACATTTGCCAATTCCGACCAATCCCATGTGCGCGGGTCACGCTGGGCCTTGATATCCATCTGCATACGCAATGTACCGCCCATTTGCGGGGTCTGGGCGCGGGCCTGCGGCGCGACCAGCCCAAGCAGGCCATAAGCCGCCGGGGCCGCCACACCCAAAGCCGTCGCGCGGGTCAGAAATTCGCGGCGGCTAAGGGTGCCGTCCTTGCATTCGCGTGCAAAAAGTCTTGCGGCGCGGTGCAGAGGTGTCGATTTGCTGGTTTTTCTTGTCATCTTTATCTCCCTGTGACGTTTTATTGGTTCTTCGCTGTCCTTAGCCTTTTCTTGTTTAAAGCGATCCGCAGCAGATATTTGCTTGCGAATGATCAAAAGCGACATCATGTCGTTTTTCAACCCCTTATCGGGGCAAGACCGAGATTAGTTCCGAGATGCCCCCCCTGCAAAACTATTGCCTTCGGTGTAATTGCAGGGGTCTTCCTGCATTTGCAGATGCAGCGCGCCAGCATCATAGCGATGTGCCCTTGCAAGATCTTCATCAAAGGAAATCCCCAAACCGGGAAGCTGCGGCGGAGTCACGTACCCATCATCAACCCGCAGGGAATGACCAATGAGCGGCAAATGAAAATCGCCCCCCGTCTGGATACATTCGATCATCAGCAAATTGGGAATCGAGGCTGCAAGATGGATATTGGCAGCCCATTCGACCGGGCCTGCATAAAGATGGGGCGCAAGCTGCGCGCCAAACATCTCTGCCATGGCGGCAATTTTCTTGACCTCCCAGATGCCGCCGGCGCGGCCAAGCGCAGGTTGCAAGATGCTCGCCGCCCCCGCGCGCAGCACTGCGCCAAATTCGGCCTTGGTACAAAGCCGCTCGCCGGTGGCGATGGGCAGGCGCAAAGCGCGTGCAACCTCGGCCATGCCCTGAATATCATCCGGGGGGACTGGTTCCTCAAACCAAAGGGGCTGGTGGCGCTCTATCGCCGCGCCCAGACGGATTGCACCTGCGGGCGTGAACTGCCCATGTGTACCCAGCAAAATATCAGCGCGGTTTCCGATGGCCGCCCGCACTGCCCCCAGCATGCGATCGGTGAGATCAATATCGCGCATGCCCGGCTGGTGCCCGCCGCGCAGGGTATAGGGGCCAGCCGGATCAAGCTTGATCGCGGTAAAGCCCTGATCGACAGCGGCCAAGGCGCTTTCGGCCTGCATTTCCGGGCTTGTCCAGAACGCCTGTGACTCATGATGTGGCAAAGGATAGAGATAGGTATAAGCGCGCAATCGCGGGTTCATCATCCCGCCCAGCAAAGCCCAGACAGGCCGCGCGCGCGCTTTACCCAGAATATCCCAGCAGGCGATTTCCAGCCCCGAAAATGCCCCCATCACTGTTGGGTCGGGCCTTTGGGTAAAGCCAGAGGAATACACACGCCGGAACATCAGCTCAATATTTTCGGGGGTCTCGCCTTGCATGTGGCGGGCAAACACATCCGCAATCACCAGTTTCATCGCATGCGGGCCGATTGCCGCGGCATAGACTTCGCCATACCCCACAATCCCGCATTCGGTCACAAGCCTCACAATGATCCAATAGCGCCCGCCCCAGCCCGGTGGCGGAGTGCCCACAACAAAAACCTCAACCCCTTCAAGCCGCATCTCTCAGCCCTCTTTTCTCTTACCTGTCAGCCAGGCTGCCAATCGGCCCAAGAGGCCGCGCTACATGTCAGCTTCGCATCCGCGCGCCTGTCGGATCAAATAGTGGCTCAGGGGCAATGCGTGCAGGCAGGCGCTTGCCCATGATCTCAACCTCGAACAGGCCAGTCTCGGCACGATCGGCCAAAGCGGCAGGAAGATACCCCTGCGCCAGCGACAGGCCGACATGATGGCCATAGCCACCCGACGTGACCCAGCCCACCACGCGCCAATCCCCGTCCAGCGAAGGGTGCGGCGTGATCAGCCGGTTCCCCTGCGCATCACATCGCGCGGGGCCAAAGCTGTGGGGCGCAGTGATAGTGCCATAATCCTCTGTGACACATGCCCAGATCGGCTCATCCGCGATGGCGTCGGCGGTGTCTGCGTCAACGATCAGCGCCACACGGCGCAGGCGGGGGCCGGATTCGCGTTCCCGCAGCGCGGCCTTGCGACCAATGAAATCGGGCTTGTCATAAGCCACAAAGCGCTCCATCGCGCCTTCCATCGGGCCATAGATTGGCCTGAGTTCGGCAAACCATGTGGGAAAGTTCTTTTCAAAGCGCATGGACAAAAGCGCGCGCAAGCCGAAATCACGAATGCCATAGTCTGCGCCTGCGTCCTTTATTGCAGCATAGACGCGGCGCTGGTATTCGGGGGCCATCCAGAGTTCATAGCCCAGATCACCAGTATAACTAAGCCGATTGACCAGACAAGGCGCGCCCGCCACATCCATTTCGCGGTAATCCATGAAGCGAAAGGCCATATTCGACACATCCTGATCTACAAGCGCGCTCAGAACATCGCGCGATCTTGGGCCAGCGATGGACAGGCCAGTCAGGCCCATACCCAGCGCGCGGAAATGGGTGCTGCCATCCTTTGGCATATGCTGCTCAAACCAGCGCATATGATAAGTGGTGGCCGCCCGCGAGCCCCAGAGATAAAAGCGCTCGCGCCCGGCGCGGGCAATCGTGAAATCACCAATCAGCTTGCCATCATGGTTCAGCATCGGGCTAAGCACGATCCGCCCCAATTCGGGTAGACGGTTGGTCATCAGCCGATCAAGCGCCGCCTCTGCGCCCGGCCCCGTCACCTCGTATTTCGCGAAATTGGAAATCTCGGTCACACCAACGCCCGAACGCACCGCATGCACCTCTGCCGCGACATATGCGAAATCATTGGAGCGGTGGAACGAAGGCAGATCATGCGCTGCATCTGCAGAGGGCGCAAACCATAATGGCGCTTCCAGCCCCCAGCTATCGCCCATCACGGCATGATTGTCGCGCAGCATGACATCATAAAGCGGAGTTGTCAGATGCGGGCGGGCAGCGGGCAATTCCTCGTTCGGGAAACGGATGGAAAACCGGCGCGAATAATTCTCGCGCACTTTCGCATTGGTGTAGCGCAGGCTTGCCCACGCGCCGTAGCGCGCCACATCCATGCCAAACACATCATGGCCGGGATCGCCTGTTGTCATCCAATTGGCCAGCACCAGCCCCACACCACCACCTTGGGAAAAGCCCGCCATCACAGCACAGGCCGACCAGTAATTGGTCAGCCCCTGCACTGGGCCCACCAACGGGTTGCCATCGGGTGCAAAGGTAAAGGGGCCATTGATGATCTGCTTGATGCCCGCGCGTTCATAGGGCGGGAAATGGCGGAACCCGATTTCAAGCGAGGGCGCAAGCCGTTCGATATCGGGTTGCAACAATTCATGCCCGAAATCCCAGGGCGTGGTGACAGGCAACCATGGCTTGCAGGCCTTTTCATAGGTGCCAAGCAAAATCCCCTGCCCTTCCTGCCGCGTATAGATCTCGCCCTTGAAATCGATCACATGGATCAATTCGCGGCCCATTGTCTGATTGAATTCAATGACTTCCGGCATGGGTTCGGTGAGCAGATACATATGCTCCATTGCCAGAACCGGCAGCTCCAGCCCGACCATGCGCCCCAATTCACGCGCCCATAAGCCCCCTGCATTGACCACATGTTCGGCCCGGTAGGTGCCGTTTTCGGTGATGACATTCCATGTGCCATCCGCGTCTTGCGTCAGTTCCATCACCGGGTTGCGCAATTCGATCTTTGCGCCCTGCATACG
>JAIUNA010000011.1 GCA_022565265.1 Roseinatronobacter sp.
AATCTGGAAATTGTGGGCAAAATCAGATGTAGATATACGGCTGTCTTGTCTTGTGGCTGTGCCGCTGCAAAGCCCAGACACAGGTTCAGGGATGTCTCGAACTGGCCAGCCAACAGCGCGCCACGCAGGGCATGGATGGCCACCGCGCTGTCATGCACTGAATATCCGTTAATCAAGGCACTCCTCTTGCTGTCGTGATCGCCGGGAAGAGTTTGCGCGCGTTCATATGCGTCATGCGTAAGCGCCTCGAAGCGCTGGCCAAGCCAAGAGCTGCAAGCCCGATTTGCATTCTGGCCCTGTGGCTGCATCCTCCTATGTGTCATTCGCCCATGACCTTTCGATCTGCATGACGCGCCAACGGCCCGACGAGTCGGCTAAACTTAGCATAAAAATAAACTCAGGGGCGGTTCAATCTCAAGCCGCTGTGTGCGGGGATTGACTTTTGGCGCATGAAGCGGCACGGCGTGCAATCGCCGTGCCTTGGCAGGTTTCGCCTGAGCCTGAGCCTGTGCCTGTGCCTGAGCCAGTGCTTTTCTCTGTATCACATGATGCAAGCCTGCCCTGTGGCAGACAAGACGGCAGCCACAGGGCATTTCCTGTCAGGTGAAGAAAACAGGCCTGTTGGGGGCAAGCGTGCTCAGGCGCGGTAGCTGGCCGCCATTTGCGCCAAGGGCCGCGCCCGGATGGCCGCTGCCTGCCCCGCCGTGCCAAAGGCTTCAAATTTTTCAATACATTGCGCTGTCATCCCCTGCATCGCGGGCTTGAGGTATTTGCGCGGGTCAAACTCTGCCGGGGTGCTGACAAGTGTCTTGCGGATGGCGGCTGTCGCGGCAAGGCGCAGATCGGTATCAATATTCACCTTGCGCACGCCATGGCGAATGCCGCGCCGGATTTCCTCCAGTGGGACGCCCCATGTCGGTTTGATCTCGCCGCCATACTCATTGATCAACAGGCGCAGCGCTTCTGGCACGGAAGACGAGCCATGCATCACAAGATGTGTATTGGGCAACCGCTTGTGGATCGCCTCTATTACCGACATGGCCAACACATCGCCATCGGGCTTGCGGGTAAATTTATAGGCCCCGTGGCTGGTGCCCATGGCCACCGCCAGAGCATCGACCCCGGTTTCTGTGACAAATCGTTCTGCTTCCTCCGGGTCTGTCAGAAGCTGGTCATGTGAAAGCTGCCCTGTTGCGCCGTGGCCATCTTCCTGATCGCCCATCCCGGTTTCCAGCGAACCGAGCACACCAAGTTCTCCCTCGACAGAAACACCCGCCGCATGCGCCATCTCGACCACCTGCCGCGTGATACGCACATTATAGTCATAGTTTGCCGGGGTGGTGCCATCTTCTTTCAACGAGCCGTCCATCATCACAGATGTAAAGCCATGCTGAATAGCGGTAACGCAGGTGGCCAGATTATTGCCGTGATCCAGATGCATACAAACCGGGATATGGGGATAGATTTCGACCAGCGCATCTATGAGCTTTGCCAGAACGATATCATGGGCATAGGCGCGCGCCCCCCGGCTGGCTTGCAAAATGACGGGTGCGCCGGTTTTGGCGGCGGCGGCCATGATGGCGAGGCCCTGCTCCATGTTCGACATGTTGAAGGCGGGCACCGCATAGTCATTTTCTGCGGCATGATCGAGAAGCTGGCGAAGGGTGATGCGGGCCATTCAGGTCTCCTGCGGGGTTGAGGTGGTGAGATATGTGCCCAAGGTTGCGACTTCGGCGCGGCTGCCAAAGACAAGTGGCACCCGCATATGAAGCTGATTGGCGCTGAGATCAAGGATTGGTATGCACCCATCCGTAGCCGCGCCGCCTGCCTGTTCGATCAGGAAGGCAATCGGGAAGGCCTCGTAGAGCAGACGCAAAAACCCCGCGTCATAGCCGGGACGCTTGTCTGCCGGATAGAGGAACACGCCCCCCCGGCGCAGGATACGATGCAGATCGCCCACCGCCGCCGCGATCCAGCGCATGTTGAAATCCCGCCCGCGCGGGCCATCGGCCCCTTGCACAAGATCGTCACAATAGCGTTGCAACCCCGGCGCCCAATGGCGGTAATTCGAGGCATTGAATGCGATTGTCGTGGTGTCGGGGGCAAGGCTGACGCTGGGTGGGTCGATATGAAACTGGCCCGAAAGCGGCTCTAGCGTGGCAATTGTCACTCCATTGCCCAAGCTGAACCCGAAATCCACCGAATGGCCAAAAGAAACATATCCCGCCGCGACAATCTCGCGGCCGGGGCGGTCAAAGCTTTCGCCTGCGGGAAAGATGCAAAACAGCGTACCCAGCGGCGCGCCAATGCCAATGCTGCCAGAGCCATCAACAGGATCAATGGCCAGATCAAAAAGCCCGTCTTGCTTTAGCGTGATCACTTCTGCCGCTTCTTCCGATACCATCCGCGCCACCGAGCAACCGCGCATGGCCGCCAGAAAATGATCATGGGCCGCGATATCCAGCGCTTTTTGCCGATCGCCTGAATCGTTGATCCCGACAGATGCGTTGGGATTGCCTGTCAGATTGCCCTGTGCAAGGCGCAGCGCAAGCGGGATGCTGTGCTCTGCGATGCTATTTACGATTTGTGCCAGCGCCATGCGCCGGGGCTCGGACCCTGCCCAATGTGCAAGATGGGCGGCCACTCTCGGGGCTGCCAGTGGCTGGTTTCGGGGGGTATCTTGCGGCAAGGCAAGCGGTGCGCGTGGCATCTGTGATCCCATGTGTCCGGGCCGCCCTGCGGGTTGCGGCTTTGCAGCCTGCGCGCCGAATCCTCATGTCAGGCCGCTCTGTGTGCGATATGCCGCAATTGTCGCGAAATCACAACATAAAATATCAATATAACATCATTGACTGATTTTGCGTGATATGAAATGTTACAAACGGGAGGCCAGCGCATGAAGCGGGACGAGCGGCAACAAGCGATCATGGATATGCTGGTGGTGCAGGGCGAGGTTGATCTCGATGCACTGGTTGTGCATTTTGAAGTGTCGCGCATGACAATCCACCGTGATCTGGACGAATTGGAGGCCGCAGGCTTTCTGCGCAAAATCCGTGGCGGGGCAACCATTCGCAGCGGCACCCGGTTTGAAAGTGATTTTCGTATCCGCGAGCGGCAGGACGGGGCCGCAAAGGCGGCCATGGCCGAGGCCGCCTTGCAACTGATCGAGCCGGGCATGACCGTGATGATCAATGATGGCTCCATGGCTGCAACGCTGGGGGCGCGGTTGTTGGAAAAGCGGCCCCTGAGCGTGATTACCAACAATGCCGCCGTGATTGATGCGCTGCGCGCAGAGGCCGGGATAACCCTGATCGCTTTGGGCGGGGTCTATTCCAGCAAGTTCAACGCCTTTCTGGGCACTGTGACAGAAAACGCCCTGTCCCGGTTGCGCGCGGATCTGGCTTTCATCTCTTCGCCCGCCGTATCCGGGCTGGAAGTGTTCCATATGGATGATCATGTCATCAGTGCGAAACAGGCCATGATGCGCCAATCGGCTGCGCGGGTGCTTTTGGTCAATCATGCGCGTTTTGGCAGCACGGCGCTGCATTGCTTTGCCCATTTATCAGAATTTGATCACATCATCACCGATATGGCCCCTGCGGAAGATGTCTGCGCGGGGCTGCACAAGGCCGGGCTGACGCTGACAGTTGCGGCAGCGCAATCGGCCATGCAAGAAGGGAATGCCGCATGACGCAGCCAGAAATCTGGATCGGGACAAGCTGGAAAATGAACAAGACCCGCGCCGAGGCACGGGCCTTTTCCACAGCACTTGCCGCGTCAGAGCCTGCGCGCGACCCCCGCATTCAGCGCTTTGTCATTCCACCCTTCACCGCGCTTGGCACCGTGTCCGAGGATCTGGCGGCCAGTTCGGTAAAGCTGGGCGCGCAGAACATGCATTGGGCCGCTCACGGGGCTTGGACAGGCGAGATTTCGGCCCCGATGCTGCACGATTTCGGGGTGCAGATTGTGGAACTGGGCCATTCCGAGCGGCGCAAGCATTTCGGCGAAACGGATGCCACAGTGGGGCTGAAAACCGAGGCAGCCATGCGCCATGGCCTGATTCCGCTGATCTGCATTGGCGAAACCCGCGAAGAGCGCGATTCCGGGCGCGCGCAGGAGGTGCTGCACAGCCAGATACAGGGGGCTTTCGCGCATCTGACACAGGGGCAGAAATCGGCCCCTGTCCTGCTGGCCTACGAGCCTGTCTGGGCTATCGGAGAACAGGGGGTGCCCGCCAGTGCCGCGTATGCCAATGCGCGCCATGCCGAGATCATCGCGCAGGCCGAGGCCATTTTGGGCCAGCGCCCGCCTTGCCTTTATGGCGGTTCCGTTACGGCCCGGAATTGTGAGGAATTGATCCAATGCCCGCATATTGACGGGCTTTTCATAGGGCGGGCCGCTTGGGATGTTGCGGGGTATCTCGACATTCTGGCCAAATGTGCCCGCACGCTCTGAACCGATCAACCCCAGAGAAAAGGACAAAGACATGAAACTTGCAATCGCCGGAGACAGCGCGGGCGAAGGTCTGGCAAAGATCCTCGCAGAGCATCTTGCCGCCAGCCATGAGGTTGTTGAAATCTCGCACGGGCCAGAGGGGCCAGACCTGTTTTATGCCAATATGTCAGATCGTGTGGCCAGCGCAGTTCTGGCCGGAGAATATGACCGCGCAATCCTGATTTGCGGAACCGGTATCGGGGTTTGCCTTGCGGCCAACAAAGTGCCCGGAATACGCGCCGCACAATGCCATGACACTTATTCGGCGGGCAAGGCCGCCACATCGAACAATGCCCAGATCATTACCATGGGTGCGCGCGTGATCGGCCCGGAACTGGCCAAGGATATCGCGCAGGCCTTCTTGTCGGCTGCGTTTGATCCTGAAGGGCGCTCTGCCGGGAATGTGCAGGCGATTGATGCTTTGGATGCGAAATATCACATGTCCTGAGCGCAGCCTGCCGGGGGTGTGCTGTGTCCGTGGCCGGGTTTCGTCTGGTTTGCGGTGGCAGGGGGCACGGGGTTTGAAAGACAGGAAATGGACAGCGTTTTGGCAGCGCGGCACGAGGTGACGCGTGTGCCAGAGCACGGGGTGACGCTTGTGCCCGATACGCCGCAACCCTGAGAGACCCCAAAACCGGCAAACGGCCCGCGATCCTGTCGCGGGCCGTTCTTCGCATCGGCCAGTTTTTATGTTTGAGTCTTGCCAGATGCCAGCGCATATGCCGGGTCTGGGGGGTTGGATCATGGGCGCAGAGCGCCCATGACAGGCCGCCGGTTTACTGTGACAGCGTGAAGGGTGCAGAGTAGTTATCCACATTCTCCGGGGTGATCAGCAGGCAATCAAAGAGCTGCTTTTCATCGGCCACCATCGCAGAGCCATTACGAATGTAGTAATCAGCCTGAATGACAGCCTCGCGCGCGAAGACGGCGACAGGCTGCAACACTGTATAGGCCATTTCGCCCGCGCGCACGGCCTCGACAGCATCGGGCGAGCCATCAAAGCCGCCGATGATCACACCGTCCAGCCGGCCCGCCTCTTTCAGCGCGGCGATGGCCCCCAGCGCCATTTCGTCATTGCCGGAGATCACAGCATCGATCACAGGATTTGCCTGCATGATGGATTGCATCCGGTTATACCCTTGGGTGCGATCCCAGTTCGCCACTTCCTGGGCCACTTTTTCAAGGCCGGGATATTGGCTGAGGACTGTGTTATACCCGTTCGAGCGTGTGGCCGCGTTATTGTCGGATGGATTGCCGAAAAACTCGACATATTTTGCACTATCGCCAACCAGTGCCTGCCATGTCACGGCACCAAGTGCGGCGCCTTGGGCATTGTTGGACACAAGCTGTGCAATTGCGATTCCGCTTTCATTGATCTCGGCATTCACAAGAAAGACAGGAATCCCGGCCTCTGTGGCGCGGCGCACAACACCGACAGAGCCATCGGCATTGGCTGGGTCAAGGATGATCGCCTTTGCGCCGTTGGTGATTGCGGCATCAATCAGATTGGCTTCGGTATTGGTATCACCGCGATGGGCAGAAACACTGGCCTGATAGCCCAGTTCTTCGGCTGTTGCGCGCGCGACTTCGCCTTCGGTAAACCAGTAGGGGTTCGCGGGATCATTGACGATGATGGAGATCAGGCCATCCGCCCAGGCAGAGCCTGCCATCAGCGGGAAAGAGGCGACCGCAGCCAGCAAGGTGCGTTTGGTGAGTTTAAGCATTGATAGTGTCTCCCTTTGTTTTGCCGAGATACGGCGTTTTTTCCGCGCCGAGCTCCTCACCCGTGATGCGCGAAAGCTTGCGAGGGGGCACGGCGGCTAGCGCTGGCCTGCGCGGCCCCCGTATTGGATGGAATTGAGCATGACAGCGAGCACGATAACCGCCCCGGTAAACACCGTCTGCCAGTAGGAACTGACCCCGATAATCACCAGACCAGCCCCCAGAAACACGATCACGAATGCGCCCAGAAGCGTGCCCTGCACTGTGCCGCGCCCCCCCATCAGCGAGGCCCCGCCAACAACCACGGCGGCGATTGCGGTCAACTCATAGGTAGTAGCTGCAGTTGGGCCAGCCGAGGTAAGCTGCGAGCTGAGCACAAGCCCCGCGATGGCCGCGCACATGCCCGACAGCACATAGACCCAGACCTGAACCGATTTGACGGGCACGCCCGACAGTTCTGCGGCACGCGCATTGCCGCCTGTGGAATAGAGCCAGCGGCCAAACGGGGTACGCGTAAGCAGCAAATGCGCGGCAATGGCGACAGTGGCCAGCACAAAGACGCTCATGGGAATGCCCCAAAGGCGGTTGAACCCCAGCCATTCAAAGCCGGTATTGCCCAGTTCTGGCCGCCCCGACAGGCGGTTAAAGGTCAGGCCATTTGTCATCAGGAGCGCCACGCCACGCGCAACATAGAGCGAACCAAGCGTGGCGACAAAGGCGGGAACCTTGAAATAGGCCACAAGAACGCCATTCACCAACCCGACAAAAGCCCCCATCGCCACGGCGCAGACAGCAACCGCCCAGACTGGCAAATAGAGGATGACGCCCAAAGACTGTACCTCTACCCCCTGTAGCAGGAACCCTGCCACCACCCCACAAAGCGCAAGCGTAGAGCCAACCGACAGATCAATCCCGCCAGAAAGGATTACCAGCAGCATTCCAATTGCAAGCAGCCCGAAAATGGCAACCTGCGATGTCATGATCAGAAAATTCGAGAGGGTGAAGTAATTTGCCGAAAGGAAAGAGAAAATCGCGATGATCGCGATCAGGGCAAAGAAGGCGCGGCCCTGCAACAGGATATTCAGCAGGCTGGCATCCGCGCCAAAGGCCGAGGCAATAAACCCTTTGGAGCCGAATTTGCTGGAGGTCGTGATATCGGACATGACAGGGTCTCCGTTTCAATGCTGCGGCGCGCGGAGGGTGTCCATATCGACAATCTCGCGGGCCGTTGCTTCGTCAATGATCAACCCGCGCAGCAGGCCAGTTTCCAAAATCGCCTTGATGGCTTGGGCCTTGGCGTGGCCACCGGCCACGGCCACAATCCGCTTTCCCGCAAGCTGCGCCAGCGGCATGCCAAGAATGCGCGTGCTGGGTGGCTGGGTGACAGGCTGGCCGCGCATGTCAAAGACATGCCCCAGCATCTCTGCAATGCCGCCCGCCGTCGCGATGTCATCCATCTGCTGTTGCGTAATCATGCCGGGTACTACCAGTTCCGCCTCTGGCCCCGTTGTGCCGATACCTGCCACAATGAGATCGGCTTTCGCGGCCAGAGCCATTGCCTGCCGCACTGGTTCCTGACTCAGCATCACATCACGATCTGCCGTGGAATTGGCCATAAAGGGCACAGGCAGGGGCACAGGCTTTGCGCCGCAATGGTCTGCAAGGCGCAATGTGACGGCATGCGGCGCGCTTTGAGCGCGCGCGCTTTGCGCCCCTGTAAGAGAGACCAGAGTCACCGCTGGTGCGCGGATATCGCCCAGATGCGCGATGCAGGATAAAAGAGTGCGCCCGTGGCCAAGGCCAATGATCCGGTTCTGGCCGCTGGTCAGGGCCTGCCCCAGAAACGTGCCGCCTGCGGCCCCCAGCCCTGCCACCGGCGCATTTGTGTCGGGCGGATCGCTGACGATTTCGCAAAATTCCAGCCCAAAGGCTGCGATAAGTGCATGGCCCAGATCCACCTCGCCAGAGGCGGCCATGATCTGTTCCTTGGTAGCGTCCGGCCCAAAGATGGCCGAAATCTTTCCCTTGTGCATGACCACGATCTGATGCGCGATGGACAGGCATTCACTGACTTCTGAAGTGGAATAGATCACGGCCAAGCCTTTGCGCGCACCCTCTGCCAGCAGTTTGAAGACTTCGGCCTTGGCGCCTATGTCGATCCCGCGCGACGGCTCGTCCAGCAGGACAACCGAGGGTTTGGTGGCCAGCATCTTGCCGATGACCACCTTTTGCTGGTTGCCCCCGGACAGAGAGCCAATCGGCGCGCGCCCGCCATCTGTCTTGATCGTGACATCGCGGATCGCCTGTTCCACCAGCGCCTGTTCTTTGGCGTGCTGGGTGAACAGCCCTTTGGTAAAGCTGCGGATCGATGCGAGAGACAGGTTTTTGCCGACAGTCATGGTCTGGACAAGCCCATCGCGCTGGCGGTCTTCGGGTGTCAGTACCAGCCCCGCTTCGATGCGCTGCGCGATGGACAGCCCGTTGATATCGCGCCCATGCAGCAAGACTTGCCCACCAGAGGCTGGCAAACGCCCTGCGACAGATTCCATCAATTCGGTACGCCCGGCCCCCATCAGGCCATAGATGCAGATGATTTGCCCCTGACGCAGATCCAGTGACAGCCGATCCACTGCCGCAAGCCCGGTCTTGCCTGCGGCGGGGACAGTCAGATTGCGGATCGAGAGGGCCAGATCGCCAAATTCATAGCCCGTGGGTGGGGTTCCAAGATCGAAATTATCGCCCACCATATTGCGTACGATCCATTCCAGATCGATTTCGGCGCGCGGGGCATAGGCTGTCATCACCCCGTCGCGCAGCACGACGGCATGGTCGGTAATGGTCAGGGCCTCTTCCAGATGGTGCGAGATATAGACAATCGAAACCCCCCGCGCCTTGAGGTCATGGATCACCTTGAAAAGCACGTCCACCTCTGCGGCAGAAAGCGCCGAGGTTGGCTCATCCATGATCAGGATACGCGAATTGACAGACAGGGCGCGGGCGATTTCGACAATCTGTTGCTGTCCCAGCCGAAGGGCCTCGACCGGGGTAAGCGGGTCGATATCTTCCTCAAGCTCTGCCATCAAGGCGCGGCACTGGCGCTCTTGTTCGGCGTAATCAATGCCACGCGGCCCGACAATCTCGCGGCCCAGAAAGATATTGTCGCGCACAGTCATATTCGGGGCGAGCGATAATTCCTGATGGATGATCGAGATACCCAAGGCGCGCGCTTCGATTGTCGAGCCAATTTCAACAGGGCGACCATCCAGAATCAGGGTGCCGCTACTGGGCAGATGTACCCCGGAGAGAATACGCATGAGGGTTGATTTCCCAGCGCCGTTTTCCCCGAAAAGTGTTGTGACCTGCCCACGGTGAACATCGAAATTCACACCTTTGAGGGCATGTATGGCCCCAAAGCTCTTGGTAATGTCGCGCGCCGCCAGCACCACTTCTGCCGTATCCGGCTGCGCGGCCGTGGCTGCGTGCTGCGCAAGCGGCCTCATTCCAGCACCTCGAAAGCTACCGGGGTTACCAGCCAGTTTGCGGGGTTGATCATGGTAAAGACACCTGTCACCCGCACCTGTGCGCCTGTCAGTGTCTCGCGGTCAATATCCGCAAGGGTTTGTGCGGCCATCGCCCGGTTGATGCCAGATCCTGCATCCTGATATTCGATCTGATTGCGGAAAGCGCCAAACTGTATATCACCCGTAACATCGCGCAATTCGGTTCCATTGATCGCGGGGCCGGTTTGAATGCGGATGCTGCTGCCCTCTGGCATGCCCGGCACATCTACCGCGAAAATCCCTGAACTGCCCGCGCCCATCGTGCCGCTGAAGCTGACGGGAATTACCGGAAAGGCCCCTGCCATCGTGCCGTGGCGCGCGATTGCGCCAGCGCGATCATCCCTAAGCTCTTGCGCCAGTTGCGGGGCTTCGGGCGCTTTTTGCTGCACGAAATCGCGGATGCGGGGAAAATGGTCTTGCCCGAAGCGATTGGGGTTGAAAGCCTGTTGGCGCATATCGGAATCGCCACCGATTTCGACCACGGTTGTATCCAGAGCCATTGCCCCCAGAAGCAGCGCTACGCCCGCTGCCAGAATGATCCGGCGGCGTGTGGTTTTGGCACTGCGCGCAGATGCGTATTCCGTGATTGCCATGGCAAATGCTCTCCTCCCCTGCCGGCGACGCAGCGCGCCGCCGCTTCTGCCTTTGGTTCGCAACGTGCGAATGATCCCTCCGTCAGCACCAGACCGTTTTGCCGATGCTGATGACCGTTCCTGCCAATCCCGGAACTCCTCAATTCCGTTCCGAACCCTCGGATTGCTACTGCGATTGGCTGCCCGATTTTCAGAACCATAAGTGAAAAAAATTGCTTTGTCTGCAAAAAAATTCATGACACAGAAATTTTCTGTGCTACATCTGGTGCAAGCCCTGAACCGGGGGCCGCGCGTGGCTTGGCGTGGCACTAGCTGCGATGGCGCGCGCCGCCGCAAGTGCCATAGGGCACCGAAAGACGCCGGAAGACGCCGTAAAACTGGGAGGAAACTATGACCTGTAGCCCAAGCAGAGGCCGCGATGGCTGGCACGGCTGATCTTATCATCGGGATTGATGCGGGGACGTCTGTGATCAAGGCTGTGGCCTTCGATTTGCAAGGGCGGCAAATTTCGTCTGCATCTGTGCGCAACGCTTATCAGATGGGGCCAGAAGGGGCCGCCACCCAATCGCTGGCGCGTAGCTGGGCCGATTGCGTGGCAGCATTGCGGGGGCTGGGTGCGAAAATTGCCGATCTTCCCGCGCGCACTGCGGCAGTTGCCCTGACAGGGCAGGGGGATGGAACATGGCTGGTCGGGGCGGGGAATGCGCCTGTGGGCGATGCCTGGCTCTGGCTGGATGCGCGCGCCGCGCCCACTGTTGCGCGGCTGGTGCGCGGCAAAGCCGAACGCGCGCGGTTTGAGGCAACGGGTACAGGGCTGAACACCTGCCAGCAGGGCAGCCAATTGGCACATATGGCCGCCACCATGCCCGAAACCTTGGCGCGCGCCGAGGTGGCGCTGCATTGCAAGGATTGGCTATTCCTCAACCTTACGGGCCTGCGCGCCACAGACCCCTCGGAGGCCAGTTTCACCTTTGGCGATTTTCGCACCCGCCGGTATAGCGATACCGTGATCGCGGCGTTGGGGCTGGAAGGCTATCGACATCATTTGCATGACATTGTGGATGGATCACAACCCACCGTCCCACAGCCGCAAGACGCCGCTGCCGCCACGGGCCTGCGCGCGGGAACACCGGTTTCGCTGGGCTATGTCGATATGGTGATGACAGCGCTGGGGGCGGGTGTGCATACGGGGGATGCAGGCGCGGCCTGTTCCACCATCGGCTCGACCGGGGTGCATATGCGGGCCATGCGCGCGGGCAATGTCACGCTCAATGACGCGGGCACGGGATATGTGATCTGCCTGCCCGCGCCGGATATGGTGACGCAGGTTCAGACCAATATGGCCGCCACGCTGAATATAGATTGGGCGCTGGCGCTGGCGGAGGATGTGTTGCGCAGCTTTGGCCCGGTTCCGCCGCATGCCGAACTTATCGGGCGGATGGATGCGTGGCTTGCGGCCAGCACGCCGGGCAAGCTGGTCTATCATCCCTATATTTCCGAAGCGGGAGAGCGTGGCCCCTTTGTCAATGCCACTGCCCGTGCAAGCCTGATCGGACTGAGCGCGGCAGATCGTTTTCCCGATCTGATCCGCGCTGTTGTCGAGGGGCTGGCGATGGCGGCGCGCGATTGCTACGCGGCGATGGGGGACATGCCCACCGAATTGCGCCTGACAGGGGGGGCGGCGCGCTCTGGCGCGCTGCGTCAGGTGCTGGCAGGTGCGATGAACACGCCTGTGCGCATATCGGCGCGCGAAGAGGCCGGCGCGGCGGGCTGCGCCATGATGGCTGCCGTCGCGATAGGGGCCTATCCGGATATGGATGCTTGCATCGCTGAATGGACAACGCCGCTTCTTGGCCAGCCAGAGCCGCCAGACCCGGCGCTTGTTGCCACCTATGACACTCTTTTCCCGATCTACCGAGATGCGCGCGCTGCCCTGTCCCCGATCTGGGACAAGCTGTCTGATGCGCGCGCTGCGCAAGGAGCCTGAGTTATGAACACTATCCCTCTGGTCGATCTTTTTGTGATTGGCGGCGGCATAAATGGCGCAGGTTTTGCGCGCGATGCCGCCGGGCGCGGGCTGAGCGTTGTCTTGTGCGAGAAAGATGATCTGGCCGAGGGCACATCATCGCGCTCTGGCAAGCTGGTGCATGGCGGGCTGCGCTATCTGGAATATTACGAATTCCGACTGGTGCGCGAGGCGCTGATCGAGCGCGAGGTTTTGATGCGCAATGCCCCGCATATCATCTGGCCCATGCGCTTTGTATTGCCCCATAGCCCAGAGGATCGCCCGGCATGGTTGGTGCGGTTGGGGCTGTTTCTGTATGACCATCTGGGCGGGCGCAAGCGGCTGCCGGGGACGCGGGTGCTTGATCTGCGGCGCGACCCGGAGGGCGCGGCGCTGAAAGACGGCTATACACGCGGGTTTGAATATTCGGATTGCTGGGTGGATGACGCGCGGCTGGTGATCCTGAATGCTGTGGATGCCGCGGCGCGCGGGGCCATGGTGCTGACGCGCACCCCCTGCATTTCGGCGCGGCGCATGGGGGATATGTGGCATGTCACAACCCGCAACCGGCTGACCGGAGAGCAGCGCGAATTCCGGGCGAGGATGCTGGTCAATGCGGCTGGCCCGTGGGTAACAGATATTGTCACCCGCGTTGCGGGGGCAAATTCGGCGCGCAATGTGCGGCTGGTCAAGGGCAGTCACATCATCGTGCCGAAATTCTGGAAGGGCGAAAATGCCTATCTGGTGCAAAACCACGACAAGCGGGTGATTTTCATCAACCCATATGAGCGGGACAAGGCCCTGATTGGCACGACCGATATTCCCTATGAAGGCCGGGCCGAAGATGTGGCCGCCGATGACTCCGAGGTGCAGTATCTGCTTGATGCGGTGAACAGGTATTTCAAAGAGCAACTTTCGCGCGCGGATGTACTGACCACTTTTTCCGGGGTGCGGCCATTGTTTGATGATGGGCAGGGCAACCCCTCTGCAGTGACGCGCGATTATGTCTTTGACATAGAGGAAACTGGCGGCGCGCCGTTGCTGAACATCTTTGGGGGCAAGATCACCACTTTTCGTGAATTGGCCGAGCGCGGGTTGCATCTGGTTGGCAAGTATTTTCCGCAGATGGGCGGCGACTGGACACGCACCGCCCCACTGCCGGGGGGCGATATGGACAATGCCGATTACGAGACTTTTCGCAACCAGATGAAGCAGGATTACCCTTGGATGCCGCGCCAGTTGCGCCAGCATTATGGCCGCCTGTATGGCACCCGCGTTGCCATGATCGCTGGCGGGGCGACATCACTGGACGGGCTGGGCCGCCATTTTGGTGGAACGCTCTATGAGGCGGAGGTGGCCTATCTGATCAAGAATGAGTGGGCCATGACGGCAGAAGATATTCTGTGGCGGCGCACCAAGCACCGGCTGCACCTGACACAGGCCGAGCAGGCGGAATTCTCAAAATGGTTCGAAGCCCAAGCGGAGGCCGCCTGATGGGCTTGACACTCTCGCTCAATACCAATCCGCTGGTCAATCGATTTGCCGAGCCGGATGATCTGATCACCGCCATAGCGCGGGATATCCGTATTCGCGATATTCAGCTTACGCATGAATTTATCAATCCCGCCTGGCCCGTAAGTGTGACCAGCAGGCTAACCCGGCAGATGCAGCGCGCCCTGAGCCGGACTGGCGCGCGTGTGACATCTGGAATGACTGGCCCATATGGGCGGCTAAACCATTTCGGCCATCCAGATGCGGATGTGCGGCGCTACTATCTTGAATGGTTCCAGAGGTTTGCCGATATCATCGCCGAACTGGGCGGCAGTTCTGTGGGGACGCAATTCGCGATTTTCACCTATCGGGATTATGATGATCCCATCCGCCGCGAGGATCTGACCAAGCGCGCCATCGCGTGCTGGGCCGAACTGGCCGAACATGCCCGCGCCGCAGGGCTGAAGTTTCTGTTCTGGGAGCCGATGAGCATCGGGCGCGAATTTGGCGAGACACTCCCCGCCGCGCTGGCGCTTCAGGCGCGGCTTGATGGCGCGGATATGGCCCTTCCCATGTGGATGATGGCCGATATCGATCATGGGGATGTCACCTCTTGCGATCCGCAAGATACCGATCCTTACGCCTGGGCGCGCGCGGTTCCCAAGGTCAGTCCTATCATCCATATCAAGCAATCCATGATGGATAAATCGGGCCACAGGCCTTTCACCGCCGAATTCAACGCCAAAGGTGCGATCCAGCCCGAACCGCTGTTGCGCGCCTTTGCCGAGGGTGGGGCGGTGGAGAATGAAATCTGCCTTGAGCTGTCCTTCAAGGAACGCGAGCCGAATGACCGTCAGGTGATCGCGCAGATTGCCGAAAGCGTGGCATTCTGGGCACCGCATATCGACACCGGGGCGGGGGATCTGGCGCATTAACGCGCGCCATCCCTTGCGGGCGGGGCCTGATAGCTTTGCCCGATTGTTTCGGGGGGCGTGCGCCCATATCTGCCCCCAAAGCACCACCGGATTTTGGGAAATGGTGCCGCGCGCTGCCGGTGCCTGGGGCTGGTTGTCGCGCCACAGTTGGGTAAATCGCACGGCAGGGCTTGACGCACTGCACAGCGCGATACCTGATGTCACTATGGGCTGGGAGAGCGGGACGTGGTGAAGGAACGAAAACTGAATGATCCAGAGCATTCTTTGGCAATACGTGCCGCATGGCTGCATTATGTCGGTGGCTTGCGTCAGGCGGATGTGGCCAAGCGTCTGGGCGTGCCTTCTGTCAAGGCGCATAGGCTGATTGCACGGGCAGTTGCCGAGGGTGCGGTCAAGGTAAGTATCGAAGGGGAAATCATCGAATGCATTGCGCTGGAGCAACAGCTATGCGCCCGGGGCGGATTGGAAGCCTGCGAAGTTGCCCCGGATCTGGAAGAGGGCGCGCTGCCTTTGATGGCATTGGGTCTGGCCGGGGCGGCTTGGCTGCGGCGCTGGTTTGAGGCAGGCGAGGAACTGACAATCGGCATAGGCCATGGCCGCACCCTTGCAGCCGCAGTGCGGGCCATGCCCCGTCTGCCCACGTCGGGTTTGCGCTTTGTCTCGCTTCTGGGGGGGCTGACACGTAATTTCGCCGCCAACCCGCATGATGTGATGCACCTTCTGGCTGAGAAAACGGGCGCACAGGCCTATGTGATGCCGGGTCCGTTTTTTGCCAATACTGCCGAGGATCGTGAAGTGCTTTTGGCGCAACGCGGTGTTTCAGAGGTGTTTCGCCTTGCCGAAACCGCGCCGCTGAAGATTGTGGGGATTGGCACGGTAGAGGCAGGCACCCAGCTTGTGGCCTCTGGCATGATCGAAGCCTCGGAGATTGCCGCGATTTCGGATGCAGGGGGCGTTGGCGAAATGCTGGGGCATTTCTTCGATCGCGCGGGGACGTCGCTGCAAACCCCGCTGACATCGCGCACGCTGGCTGTTTCTATGGATGCCACGCGCAAAGACCGCATCATCGCCCTTGCGGGGGGAACTGGCAAGGTAGAGGCGATTCGCGCTGTGCTTAACAGTGGGCGCTTGCATGGCCTGATCACTGACGAGCGCACGGCGCGCGCCCTGCTCGCGCCCTAGTGTTCCCCACCTGCGCGACTTTGCCTTTGGGTATCTATCTGAGGTGAGAAACCCGCGCCTTGCAGCGATGGGCGCAATCAGGCGCCGCCATCGCCAGGGCCAAGGCGTTCATACAGCGCGCAAACCTGCAGTGCCGCCTCTGCCGCTTCGCGCCCTTTTTGCACAAAATGGCTGCGGAAAAAGGCCTCATGCGCCCCGCCGGGCTGGAAGTGATGCGGCGTCAGGGAGACGGACAGAACCGGAACCCCGGTTTGCAGCCCCGCATCCATCAGGCCGGAAACAACCGCCTGTGCCACGAAATCATGCCGGTAAATGCCCCCATCCACAACCAGCGCAGCCGCTGCGATTGCGCCATACTGGCCTGTCCGGGCAAGCTGTTGGGCCAGAAGCGGCATTTCAAATGCACCGGGCACATCGAAAACATCCACTGCGCCCACATGCCCCATCTCTGACAATCGCGCCTGAAACCCGGCCAGCGCCTGATCCACGATTTCTGCGTGCCATCTGGCCCGGATGAAGGCGAAATTGAGGGATTTTGTCATCGGCTTTTATCCTTTTTGCGTGACACCATCCCAGAGCGCAACGGCATGCACCGTCCATAAGGCCGGGCATCAATTTCTCTTTTATCCGGACTGTCACCGTCGGCTCTGGAATTGCACCAGATCTGCTGACCCATCCAGAAGATGGCGCTCGCGGGCTGTTACCGCCGGTGGGGAATTGCACCCCGCCCTGAGAATATCCGGGCGCTAAAGCTGGCGGGTGGATTTGTCAACGCGCACTGTCACCCGTGGCCCCCAAATTCGTGCAGATCCCCTGTGCGACACTTGCCCCCGCTTTGGGGCGGGATGGCGCATATCGCAGGGCATATGCGGCAAATTCGCTGCAATCTTGTGAAAAACCAACCGCGATACGTTTATATAAATATGTTTAAAAACATATATTTAAGTTAATATTTTTGGGCCAATGCTACAAAATTCAAAAACTCTTTGACAAATGAAAAATCTGCGTCAATTGTTAAGGAGTAATTTGAACCTGGGGGGGAGTTCGAATGGGCCAGCCATTGTTGGATGTTCGTGGGCTGACAAAATCCTTCGCGGGTGTGGCCGCGCTGTCAGACGGGCAATTTACGCTTTATCCGGGGTCTGTTCATGCGCTGTGCGGTGGCAATGGTGCAGGCAAATCCACTTTTCTGACGATCGTCATGGGCATTCAGAAACGCGATGGCGGCACGATCCGCATGCGCGGCAAAGAGGTGGATTTCTCCCGCCCCTCTGATGCATTGGAGGCGGGAATTTCGATCATCGAGCAAGAGCTTAGCCCGGTTCCGGCGATGACGGTGGCAGAAAATATCTTTCTGGGCCGCGAGCCTGTGGGCCTGTTTGGCCGGGTGGATTTCCGCAAGATGAATGGCGATGCGCAACGCCTGTTGGATGATCTGCATTTCAAGATTTCTGCGCGCAGCATGATGATGGATCTGACAGTTGCCGAATTGCAGCTTGTCGAGATTGCCAAGGCACTGTCTTACAATGCCGAAGTGATAATTATGGATGAGCCAACCTCGGCGCTGGGCGAGGCACAGGCAGATGAGTTGTTTGCCGCAGTGGCGCGCCTGAAAGAGCAGGGCAAGGGCGTGATCTATGTTTCACACCGCCTGTCCGAGATTTTTGGCATTGCCGATACCTACACAGTGTTCCGCGATGGCCGCTACATCCAGAGCGGGGCAATTGCCGATGTCTCTCGGGATCGGCTGATAGAGATGATCGTGGGCCGCCCGCTGACCGAAGAATTCGCAAAAGACAACATTCCAACCACAGAGCCTGTGCTGGCGGTATCGGGGCTGAATGCGGCGGGCTGGGTGAAGGATATTTCCTTCACTCTGCACCGCGGAGAGATTTTGGGCCTCTATGGGCTTATGGGGTCGGGGCGGAGTGAAATTTTCGAGCGCCTCTTTGGCCTGTCCCCCGATGAGGGGGGTGAGATTGTGGCCTTTGGCAAGGCGCTTGCGCTGCGCAACCCGAAAGAGGCCATCTCGGCGGGATTTGCCTTTGTCACCGAGGATCGCAAAGGCTCTGGCCTGAATCTTATGGCCGATATCCGCGACAATATTTGCATGGCGCGGTTGCAAGAGCTGTCAAGCGCCGGGTTGATGCGCAGCCGCCGCGAGGCATCTGCCGCCAAGCAGATGATCGAGGCTTTCGGCATCAAGGCACCCAATGACAAGCTGGATGTGTCAGGCCTTTCGGGCGGCAATCAGCAGAAAGTGGTTCTGGGCAAATGGTATCTGACCCAGCCCGGAATCCTGCTGCTGGACGAGCCGACACGCGGCGTGGACGTGGGCGCAAAGCGCGAGATTTATCGGGTTATGTCCGAGTTTGCCCAAGGCGGCGGAGCCGTGATCATGATCAGTTCCGAGGTGGATGAAATTCTGGGCATGTCAGACCGCGTCATCGTGCTGCAGGACGGACGGATCAGTGGCGAGGTTGCCCGCGCCGAATTATCGGCTGCGGCCTTGCTGCATCTGGCCGCATGAGACGCGACAATACAGGGAGCGGAGTATGAACACACGTCCAGCCAGCATCAACTTTCAGGGTGCTGCCGCAGAATATGGCCGGAAATACGGGATATTGATCGCTTTGCTGCTGGTCTGCGCGGTCTTGTCCTTTCTGAGCGAGTTTTTTCTGACCCAGCGCAACATCCTCAATGTGCTGCGGCAAGCCTCGATCAATGGTATTCTGGCCATTGGCATGACATTCGTGATCCTTGCGCGCGGGATTGATCTGTCGGTGGGGTCTGTTGTGGCGCTGGCCGGGGTCGTTTCGGCCTCGCTGGCGACAACGGCCGCCACGGCCGGGGTTGCGGGTGCGCCCTATCCGGTGCTGATTGCGCTGATGGCGGGTATTGCAGTGGGCATGGCTGCGGGTTGGATTTGCGGCGTTCTTGTCGCTTATTTCAACGTGCCGGCATTTGTGGCCACATTGGGCATGCTTTCGGCGGCGCGCGGGCTGACGCTGCTTTATGCGGGTGGTCGCCCCATCCCGTCGCTGACCCCGGAATACCGTTTCATCGGCACGGGGGATATTTTGGGAATTCCCATGCCCATCATTCTGTTCGCGCTTGTGTTCGTCATGGCATATATCGTGCTGTCATCTACCCGCTTTGGCCGACATGTCTATGCCGTGGGCGGCAACCCCCATGCAGCGCGGGTTTCCGGGATCAATGTAAAGCGGGTGCGGCTGGCGGTTTATATCATTTCTGGCGCGCTGGCGGGGCTGGCGGGCATGATCCTTGCGGCGCGCACTGGCTCTGCCCTGACACAGGCGGGAATTGCCTATGAGCTGGATGCGATTGCCGCAGTGGTGATTGGCGGGACATCCCTTTCGGGCGGTGTCGGGCGTGTGACAGGCACATTGATCGGGGCATTGCTGATCTCGGTGGTCAATAACGGCCTCGATCTGATGGGAGTGGAATCTTACTATCAACAGGTGATCAAAGGGGTACTGATCGTGGGGGCCGTGATGTTGGATCAAGCTCGCCACAAGCACGCCTGACCTAGCGATATTCAAGGAATCTGGCACCGCGTCTGCGCGGTGCGAGAGAAACTGTGCCAAATCCAAGGGAGGACAAGCACAATGACTAAACTGATCAAATCGATGACCATGGCCGCAGCCTTGTTGGGGAGCACCGCTGCACTCGCCCAGGATGTGCCCCGTGTTGGTGTAACGCTTTACGGCCTGAATGCGGAGTTCATGCAGCTTTGGGCTGCCGCAATCGAAACACATCCCGCTGTTGTTCAGGGGTTGGTGAATGTCACGGTGTTTGATGGCCGCTACGATGCCCTTGTTCAGCAAGAGCAGTTCGAAACCATGATTACGCAGGGTTTTGATGCGATCATCTTTGCCCCGATTGACATCGAAGCCGCCGCAACCGCCGTACAGGCCGCCCATGATGCCGGGATTCCGGTGGTCGGTTCGAACACCCGCGCCAATTCAGACCTGCTGACCTCTTATGTCGGTTCGGATGATGTGTTGTCGGGCTATATGGAAGCGCGGTTTTTGCTGGATCAGATCGGTTGCGAGGGCAATGTTGTGATTCTGGAAGGGCCGATTGGGCAATCTGCCCAGATCGAGCGCCTTCAGGGCAATATGCAGGCCTTGGCGGAATGCCCGGATGTGAAGGTTCTGGAGCAGCAAACCGCCAACTGGTCGCGCGCCGAGGCGCAGACATTGATGGAAAACTGGCTTACCCGCCACGGCTCTTCCATTGATGGGGTGATCGGCCAGAATGACGAGATGGCGCTGGGCGCGATCAAAGCCATTCGCGCCGCTGGCCTGGATGTCAATGATTTTGCAATCGTTGGCATTGATGGGATCACCGATGCGCTTTTGGCCGTGAAAGCGGGCGATATGGCGTCGATCCTGCAAGATGCCCATGCTCAGGCGCATGGCTCTCTGGATGTGGCGCTTGCCGCAGTGGTTGAGGGCTGGGAGCCGCTCTCTCCGATCTGGACACAATACCCGGATATGCCCTGGAACGGCGGAACAGAGGCCAATTACTTTGTTCCCTGGACACCGGTAACGCTTGAAAACGTGGATGCATTGATGGAAATGCGTCAATAATTTCACAACGTCACTGCCCGGCCCCCTTACGGGGTCGGGCAGCAGAGGATGCGTAATGCGAAAGGATGCGAGGATGCGCGCGCCCAGCTCTCTTGATTTCGATTTTCCACTTTCCGGCAAAACAGCACTGGTTACAGGCGCGGCATCTGGAATTGGTGCGGCAATTGCCGAGGCGCTGGCCGCCAAATCTGTGCGCGTTGCGGTTGTCGATCTGAACGAAGAGGCCGCCCGCGCCAAGGCGCAGACATTAAGCGGCGCCATTGCCGTGGCCTGCAATGTGGCCGATCCGGCCTCTGTTGCCCGCGCGGTTGCCGCTGTGGCCGCAGATTTCGGGCGTATAGACATTCTTGTCAATAGCGCCGGGATTGTCGATCTTGCCCCGGCCGAGGATATTTCCCTCACGGCCTGGCAGCGTACGATTGATATCAATCTGACAGGCAGTTTCCTGATGGCGCAAGAAGTTGGCCGCAGGATGATTGCGCAAGGGGGCGGGCGTATCATCAATCTGGCCTCTCAGGCAGGCAGTGTGGCGATAGATCAGCATGTGGCCTATTGCGCATCAAAATTCGGGGTGGTGGGCCTGACAAAAACCCTTGCGCTGGAATGGGGCCAGCATGGGGTAACCGTGAATTCGATCTCTCCGACAGTTGTTCTGACAGATCTGGGCAAGGCCGCCTGGGCCGGGCCAAAGGGTGATGCAATGAAAGCACAAATCCCCACTGGGCGCTTTGCAGAGCCATGCGAGATTGCGGCGGCTGCCGTTTTTCTGGCATCCGAGGCCGCGGGCATGATCAACGGGGCCGATCTGTTGATCGATGGCGGTTTTACTGTGAAATAAGGAGTTGGCAATGCAGCGTTTTTTGAATGATCCCGATGATGTGGTCGATGAGACTGTCGCAGGTTTTGTGCGCGCACATTCTGATATGGTCAGGCTGAGTGCGGAAAACCCGCGTGTCGTTCTCTCCAACTGGGCCGGAACATCGGGCCGCGTGGGCGTGGGGACAGGCGGCGGTTCTGGCCATGAGCCTGCCTTTATCGGCTATGCCGGGCGCAATATGCTGGATGCGGTGGCCGTGGGAGAGCTGTTTTCCTCGCCGACAGCAAAGACCTTTCATGATGCCATTCGCGGCGCTGACGGGGGGGCAGGCGTTGCCGTGCTGTATGGCAATTACGCAGGCGACAACATGAATGTCAAAATGGCGCTCAAGATGGCCGCCAAAGAGGATATTGCCGTAAAAACGGTGGTCGCCAATGATGATGTCTGTTCTGCGCCGCCAGAGGAGCGTGACAAGCGCCGGGGCGTGGCAGGTGAGATATTCATGTGGAAAACCGGCTGTGCCAAAGCCGCGCTGGGGGGGGATCTGGACGAGGTGATTGCCGCCGCGCAGAAAGCCATAGACAATTGCCGCTCGGTCGGTGTTGGGCTTGCGCCTTGTACCTTGCCCTCTGTGGGCCATCCGAATTTCCAGATTGCGCCCGGCATGATGGAGGTGGGGATTGGCCATCATGGTGAACCCGGCGTGCGGGTGGAAGCGCTGGCAGATGCCAATGCCGTGGCCGAAGATATGGTGCGTATCGTGCTGGATGATCACAACCTGCCCGAAGGCAGTGAGGTGGCGGTGCTGGTCTCTGGCCTTGGGGCCACGCCTGTCAACGAGCTGTATGTCCTGTATGACAGGATGGCGCAGGCGATAGAGGCGCGCGGGCTGAAAATCTGGAAGCCCTATGTCGGGTCTTACTTCACGTCGCTGGATATGATCGGGGCCACCCTGACGGTGATGGCGCTGGATGACGAGCTGAAAACCCTGCTGGCCCATGAGGCCGCCTGCCCGGCGATGTGAAAGGACAGCATCATGCCCTATATCGAAAACGCCCAAGCCGGGAGCCTGATTCACGAGCTTGCCGGTGTGATCATCGAAAACAAGGCTTGGCTGTCAGAGATTGACGGCAAGATCGGGGATGGAGATCACGGGATCAACATGGCCAAGGGCTTTGGCCGCGCGGCCGAACGGATTGGCCCCGATGCCACATTGACCGAGGCCATGCAAACCCTCTCTGATGTGCTGATGTCAGAGATCGGCGGCTCTATGGGGCCGCTTTACGGGATGATGTTTGCCGATATGGCCGAAACGCTGGGGCAACGTACGCAGATTGATGCCGAGGCCTTTGGGGCGATGCTGCGCGCGGGGCTGGAGGGGGTGCTGGATATCGGGGCGGCAAAGCCGGGTGACAAAACACTTCTGGATGCGCTGGTACCAGCTGTCACGCAATTTGACGCCACATTTGCCGCGACCGGGGATTTTGCTGCGGCATTGGCCGCGATGCGCGATGCCGCGCAAGACGGGCGCGACAGCACGCAGGACATGATTGCCAAAGTCGGGCGTTCGGCCCGTCTGGGCGAACGCTCGCGCGGGGTGCTGGATGCCGGGGCCAGTTCCTGCGCGCTGATTCTCACGAGTTTTGCCGATGGGATCACAAAGCGGCTTCAGAGCGCTTGAAACAATGCTTCAGGTGCTCCATGATCCGGTGATGGACGTTCTGAACGCAGATTTCTTTGCCGATTTCTTTTGCCTTGCCGCAGACCGGCTGGAAGAAAAGCGCCATGCGCTGTGCGCGCTTGATGGCGCAATCGGCGATGGCGATCATGGGAGTTCGATGGCGGGTGGTTTTGCGGCCATAACCCGTGCCTTGCGCCAGCAAAACCCGACAAGCGCCGCAGAGGTGATGCGGATTGCCGCACAGGCGTTCTTGTCGGAAGTGGGCGCGACAGTGGGGCCGCTTTATGCCTCTGGTTTTCTGGAAGCCGGGCGCAGGTTGCAGGGCGCAGAGCCGCTGGGGCCGGGGCAATTTGGCCTGTTTCTGGCTGGCTGCGCCGAGGGTATTCAGCAGCGCGGGCAGGCTGCGCCGGGGGACAAAACCATGCTTGATGTCTGGTTGCCTGCCGCGCAGGCGGCCCAACGCGCGGCCAGCGCCGGGGCTGGCCCTGCCGAGATTGCCCGGCTCACCGCGGCAACGGCGCGCAGCGCCTGCGAAAACACCGCCGCGCTGATTTCGCTGCGCGGGCGCGCGGCGCGGCTGCAAGACCGCAGCATCGGCCATATCGATCCAGGTGCCGCCTCTGGCGCGGTGGTGATCGAGGCGCTGTGCGATACTGTTCTGTCACGGCTGCGGCATGCCGGAAGCACGTAGGGAACCCAATCGCAAAGGGGCGCTTAACCGCCCTCCGATCCGCTTTGGCGATGACCCGTTGTTATGGGCAAGTTGGTTGTATTATCAGGAAGGCATGACGCAGGGCGCGATTGCCGAAGTGATGAATGCCTCTCGCCCGACAGTGAATGCGTATCTGGCAGATGCGCGCGCAAAGCGCATTGTCGATATCTCCATTGCGCCGGAGCATATGCGAACGATCAGCATTGCCAAGGCGCTGGAGGATCATTTCGGCCTGGACAGTTGCCTTGTGGTTCCGGCGCAGGGTGGCGCGCGCACACTGATAGAGCGGCTGGGCAATGCTGCTGCGGGCCTTTTGCCGCATTTTGTGCATGCGGGTGATACCGTGGCCATTTCCTGGGGCCGGACAATGCTGGCGCTGGCCTGTGCGGCACGGCTGGAGGGGTTGGAGGATGTGACCGTGGTGCAGGCGACAGGGGGCACCACGGCCAAGATCGCTTTCGCGCCCGAAACCTGTGCCACGAAGTTCGCCAGCAATATCGGTGCAAGTTGCATTACCATTTCTGCGCCGGCCCTTGTCTCGACCCCGCAAGCGCGCGACATCCTGATGGGCGAGGCGGTGATCCGCCAGCAACTGGCCTATCTGGAGAGGCTGGATTGCGCCGTGTTTGGGGTGTCATCTCTCAAGCCCAATTCCAGCATTCACGGCAGTGGCCTGTTTGAAAGCGTCTTTCAGCAATATGATTACTTTGATCAGGCTGTAGGCTCTTTGCTTGGTCAATTCATCGATGCTGCGGGCCAGCCCGTTTCCGGGCCGCTGGCGCATCGCTTCATCGGGCTGACGCTGGATGAACTGCTCAAAGTGCCCACACGGATGCTGGTGGCGGGCGGGGCAGACAAGATGCAATCCATCCTTGCCACGCTGCGCGGTGGGTATGTCACGATGCTGGTGATCGATTCCGATACGGCGGAGGGTATTGTGCGCGCCCTTGATATAAGGCCACAGAACCGGCTTGCCCTTGTGCGCAGGGATAGCGAACAAGCCGCACCCGCAGCCCCGTTGCGCCTGTCGGTCAAGAAATTCCTGAACGAGCCGCGCGACGCCGTGATCGAGGCGATGGAGGGCGCGATTGCCGCTTTTCCCGACTATATAGAGGCGATAGAGGGATCACCCCGCGCGATACGTGCGCGCCATTGCCATGACGCTGGCCCCGGCAAGGTGGGAATTGTGATTGGCGGCGGGGCCGGGCATGAGCCGGGGTTTCTGGGCTATATCGGCGAGGGGCTGGCAGATGCCGCCGCAATCGGGAATATCTTTGCCAGCCCGCCGCCAGACCGGATTCTCAGTTGCACACGCGCTGTCGATCAGGGGGCGGGGACGCTGTATATCTATGGCAATTACAGCGGCGATGTTATGAATTTTGATATGGCGGCAGAGCTTGCCAAGGCCGAGGGGATTGCGACCCGCACAATCCGCACCAGGGATGTTATTGCATCCTGGGCCTTTGTGGATCGCGACGCGCGGCGCGGCACGGCAGGAGCGATTTTCGTGATAAAAGTGGCTGGCGCAGCCAGCGCGCGCATGGAATCGCTGGAGGAATGCGAGCGTCTGGCGCGCAAAGCCAATGCCGCCTGCCATACTGTCGGTGTGGCGCTGGAACCGTGCTCTTTGCCCGAAACGCGCCGCCCCAGCTTTGCGCTGGAGGCTGATGATCTGGAATTTGGCGTGGGCATTCATGGTGAACCCGGTGTGCAGCGTCAAAAGCTTGTTGCCGCAGATCGTATCACCGATCAGATGTGCGATCAGCTTTTTACCGCGATGGATTTGCAGGAGGGCCAGCGCGTGGCGGTGCTGGTCAATTCTTTGGGCGCAACCCCGATGTTGGAACTGATGATCCTGAATCGGCGCCTGCAAAAGCGCCTGAGTGCCCGCGGCGCGCAGATACACACCACCCTTCTGGGCCATTACTGCACGGCCTTGGATATGGCGGGGGCCTCTATCACGCTGATGGCGCTGGATGAGGAACTTGTCAGCTTGCTGGATGCGCCCTGCAAGGGGTTTGCGTGGCAGCGCTAAGCCTGTAGCCCCACCGCCCTTCGATAACAGGACACTGATATGAACTACCTTGATCTGCGCCATCCGTTTTTCCTGCCACTCTGGCGGCGTGTGTTTATTACGGGCGGGCTATTGTGCTGGGCCGGAGTAGAGTTTTTTGCCGGAAGTCCGTTTTTTGGCGTCATCGTGCTGGCACTGAGCGGCTATGGTTTTTACAAACTGATCTGGCGCTTTGATCCCGCAGCTTTCGAGCGGCCAAGATAGGGGGCGGCCAAGATAGGGGCCTGCACCTGACGGAGGGTTCCGGCATGACGGGCAGCTATGTGGGGGGTGGGGACATTGGAGAAGCGCGCCAAGCGCGGAACCAAGGGCGAAGCCCGCCGCGCATTGCTGGGCAACCGCGCCCCTTAAGGCATCACGCCCAACACAGGGCAGCGCCCGGCCGCGGGTGGGCGCTCTGACATCTGTGGTCTGCACTTTATCGCACAATCCCCCGTGACCTCGATCCCCGCGCAGGTGGCAGCAAAGCGCTCGCCCTGGGGGCGGTCGGGCGCTGCCCGGCGGGCCTGCGGCCCGTGTTAACCGGGCTTGGTGCGGGGATGGGCCGGGGAAAGAGTGAATGTCGCCTAAATGCTCCCAGCCGTCATAGTCTATCGTGTGTCAGCTGGCAAACACTGGGGAGTTTTCCACCTGCTCAAAGCTCCCGCCATGA
>JAIUNA010000012.1 GCA_022565265.1 Roseinatronobacter sp.
GGGGGAAGAGATTGCGATTGATCTTGCCCCCGGTCAGGATGTGGGCGCAGGGCTGGCGGCGGCGAAGCTGGCGCGCGGAAAGCAGGCCGCGCATACTGCCTTGGCGGGGTTTGTGCCCGAAAAGCTGGCGCGCCAGATCGCGGGGCGGCTGGGGCTGGGCGGCAATCTGGCCGATCTGCCCAAGGCGCGGTTGCAAGAGATGGCCCATGCCGTGCAGGGCTGGGCGCTGCGCCCTGTGGGCACAGAGGGCTACCGCACGGCGGAAGTGACATTGGGCGGGGTGGATACACGCGCGCTGGATGCGCGCACGATGGAAGCGCGGGCCGTGCCGGGGCTGCATTTCATTGGCGAAGTGGTGGATGTGACAGGCTGGCTGGGGGGATATAACTTCCAATGGGCGTGGTCATCGGGCTGGGTAGCGGGGCAGGCGGTATGACCCTTGCGCACGGCACCCCCCGCCATATGAAAACGGCCCGCGCGAAACGGGCCGTCTGATCTTTGCGTTCAAAAGCTACGCAAGCTATGTATCAGAGGGCGTGTTCAGTGCGACAGCCGCTCGATTTCCTCTTTCAGGCGCAGTTTCTTCTTTTTCATATCAGCGATTTCAAGGTCATCCACGCCCGGACTGCGCTGGGCGGTTTCAACCTTCTCAGAGAGGTGCTCATGTTTCCGGCGGAGTTCGGCAATATGAGAACTCAGTGACATTCGGTATCCTCCATCTCTGATTGCAATACGGTCATTGCACCACAGCGTCACGCGTCTGTCACGAAAAATCGGCGTGAGGGATTGTGATCTGCGCTGAATTTTGCCGTCAGGGTGAAGCAGTTCTAAACGATGACGGCTTGTGCTTCTTGCGCGCCCATCCCGAATACCCGCCTGTAGCGCGCAATCTGATCGGCTGGCCCCATTGCCTTGTTGGGATTGTCTGACAGTTTCACTGTGGGCCGCCCGTTTGCCGCCACGGCCTTGCAGACAAGCGAAAAGGGCGCAAGCCCGTCATCGGGGGCCAAGCCACGGAAATCATTTGTCAGCAGCGTGCCCCACCCAAAACTGACCTTCACCCGGCCCGCAAATTGCGCATGCAGCGCCTCGATCCTCTCGACGTCCAGCCCGTCAGAGAAGATCACCAGCTTTTCACGCGGGTCTTGCCCGCGGCTTTGCCACCAGCGGATGGCGATTTCCGCCGCTGCGGCGGGATCGCCCGAATCAATGCGCATGCCTGTCCAATCTGACAGCCAGTCGGGCGCGCGTTCCAGAAAACGCTCTGTCCCGAAAGTATCGGGCAGGATGATACGCAGATTGCCCGAATGTTCGGCCTGCCAATCGGCCAGCACCTGATAGGGGGCTTGGGCCAAGGCGGTATCACTCTCGGCCAGCGCGGCATAGACCATGGGCAATTCATGGGCATTTGTGCCAATCGCCTCTACCTCGCGGCGCATGGCGATCAGGCAATTGGATGTGCCTGCAAAACTTTCGCCCAAGCCTTCCATCATGGCCTGAACGCACCAATCCTGCCATAAAAAGGAATGCCGCCTGCGTGTGCCGAAATCGGCAATGCGCAGCCCGTCAATGGCTTGGAGGCGGTTTACCTTTTCCCATAGCCGCGTCATGGCGCGGGCATAAAGCACTTGCAGTTCAAACCGTTTCATCCGCCCCAGCACGGCACGAGAGCGCAATTCCATCAGCACGGCCAGCGCCGGGATTTCCCATAGCATCGCTTCGCACCAGCGGCCCTCGAAACTGAGTTCATATTGATCGCCCACCCGTTCCAGATGGTAGGGCGGCAGGCGAAAGCCCTCAAACCACTCCATGAAATCGGGGCGGAACATCTGGCGTTTGCCATAAAAGGTATTGCCGCGCAAAAACGTGGATTCCCCGCGCGAGAGTGACAGCGCGCGAATATGATCCAACTGTTCGCGCAATTCGCCTTCATCAATCAAATTCGCCAGCGGTATATGCGTGGCGCGGTTGATCAGGCTGAAACTGACCTGCGTCTGGGGGTGGTTGGTGAAAATGGATTGGCACATCAGCAGCTTGTAAAAATCCGTATCAATCAGCGAACGGACAATGGGATCAAGCTTCCATCGGTGGTTATAAACACGGGTGGCGATATCCATGGCTTATACCAAGCTTATGCCTGCGGCGCGCAAATCCGCTTCTGCGCGGGCAAGAGAGCCATCAATATCAATCCCCCGGCACAGCGATGTAAGAACGCGCACCTCAAAGCCCAGCCGCGCGGCATCCAGCGCCGACCATGCCACACAGAAATCCGTGGCCAGCCCCACGAAATCCAGCCGTGTCAGGCCGCGAATGCGCAAATACCCTTCCAGCCCAGTGGGGGTGCGCTGGTCATTTTCAAAAAACGCGGAATAGCTGTCAATCGCGGGGTTGAAGCCCTTGCGCAAGATCATGTCGGCGCGCGCTACATCCAGCGCCGGGTGAAATTCTGCGCCAGCGCTGCCTTGCACGCAATGATCGGGCCACAGCACTTGCGGGCCATAAGGCATTGTGACCAGATCATAGGGCGCGGCGCCCGCATGCTGGCTGGCGAAAGAAGAGTGATTGGCGGGATGCCAATCCTGCGTCAGGATCACGGCGTTTGCCTGCTGCATCTGCGCATTGATGCCCGGCACGATCTGATCACCCCCGGCCACGGCCAGCGCGCCACCGGGGCAAAAATCATTCTGCACATCAATTACGATCAATGCCTGTGCCATGCGCGGCCCTCCTGTCATTATTGGCACAGGGCTAAGGGGCAAGGGCGCGCGCGTCAATCCTGCTCTCTTGTCAGGGCGCGGCTTGCGCAGTAAATGGCACGCATGCTGACAGTTTGCGCGCTTTATCACTTCACCCGGTTTGACACTCCCGCCGCATTTTGCGGCCCGCTTCTGGCGCTGGCAGAGGCGCAGGGGGTCAAAGGCTCTTTGTTGCTGGCCAATGAGGGGATCAATGGCACGATCGCAGGCACGCGCGCGGGCATTGATGCGATGCTGGCCCATATCCGCGCGCTACCCGGCTGCGCCGATCTGGAATGGAAAGAAAGCCCCGCACAGGTGATGCCCTTTGCCCGCATGAAAGTACGCCTGAAGCGCGAGATTGTCACCATGGGCCAGCCCGATGTCGACCCGCGCGCGCGCGTGGGCCATTATGTGGCGCCAGAAGACTGGAACGCGCTGATTTCCGCCCCCGATGTGGCCGTGATAGACACGCGCAATGATTACGAAGTGGCGATTGGCACTTTTGAGGGGGCAATAGACCCCGGCACACGCGCTTTTCGGGATTTCCCGCAATGGTGGGAAGAAAACCGCCACCGCTTTCATAACAAGCGCATTGCCATGTTTTGTACAGGCGGCATTCGCTGCGAGAAATCCACCAATTACCTGATATCGCAAGGGGTGGAAGATGTGTTTCACCTCAAAGGCGGCATCCTCAAATATCTGGAAGATGTGCCCCAAGACCAAAGCCTTTGGCAAGGCGCATGCTTTGTGTTTGATCAGCGCGTTTCGGTGGAGCATGGGCTGAAAGAGGGGCCACATGTGATGTGCCATGCCTGCCGCCGCCCGCTATTGCCCGAAGATATCAACCGCCCTGAATATGAGGCGGGCGTGCAATGCCATCAATGCGTGGATGATTTCACACCCGAACGGCGCGAGGCCTTTCGCGAGCGCCAGCGCCAGATTGCGCTGGCCGCCAAGCGCGGCGAGCGTCATATGGGCGTGCGCAGATCAGATCGGCACTGAAACACGCGGCACCGGGCATGGCCCCGCGCTTGACATCTGCTTGGCAAACAGTCTAGCCCTAGCTGAAATCTCTCTTTCGAGATGAGTTTTCCCCTTAGGGGAATTTCGGTTATGGCAGAACGGCAGGATTGGCTTGTGACAGATCACCCGGAAGCGCTGATCGGTGTGGTTGTGCGCACCAAGGACAGGCCCTTTTTCGTTACACGCGCGCT
This sequence comes from Roseinatronobacter sp., assembly GCA_022565265.1. Classification (GTDB taxonomy): domain Bacteria; phylum Pseudomonadota; class Alphaproteobacteria; order Rhodobacterales; family Rhodobacteraceae; genus Roseinatronobacter. Next base: position 3,953 of record JAIUNA010000012.1, read on the forward strand.
GGCCGCTGTTGCAGGGCAAAGCTTTGGCAACTGGCATGTGGTGCTTGTCAATGACGGGGGTAATCTGGCGCAATTGCAGGCCGCGATTGCGCCCGCGTCTGGCCCCATCCTCCCGGCAGAGCGGTTGACAGTGCTGGATTTGCAGCCCGGTCAGGGGCGGTCGGCGGCGTTTAACCGTGGGGCAGAGGCGCTGGGCACAGAGTTTGTCACCTGCCTTGATGATGATGACACTTGGCACCCGGATTTCATGGCCGCGCTTTTGGCCTTTTATACCCAGACTGCCGAAAATGTGCCCGATCTGGGTGGGGTGGGGGCAAAGGTTACGGCTCTGCGCGAAGAGATTGTCGAAGATGGCGCAGCGCGCAGCCTGAAGGTTATCGGGGAAGAGGGGCTGCCCGCTGCCTTCGCACGCGGCGAGTTCTTCCTTAATCCGCTGGCCTATGCGTGCTACCGCCAAGATATCTATCCGGTGCAATGGATGCTGCGGCGCGCGGCTGTGCTGGAATGCGGCGGATTTCCCGAACATTTTGATGTGATGGAAGATCGCGCCTTTATGAATGCGTTTCTGGCGCGCTGGCGCATTGCCATGCTGGACAGGAAGCTTGCGTTCCACCATCGGCGCGTGAACCGCACCTCTGACACCACGCGCGATGCGCTGATGAACACGCTTGATAACCCCTCTTACGATTGGCGGTTATATGCAGATCTGGCGCGACCGGGTTTCAACCGTTCCGCGCAGGGGCCAGAGGCGGCAGTCATCCGCTCTGTGGCCGCCGATCTGCTGGTAGAACTGAACTATGAGACCAGCGCCATCTGGCAAAAAGTGGATGGCGAGATGTGCAAACTGCACCAGCGCCTGACCACGGCCTTGAGCGGTATCGACCAAGCGCTTGCAAAATTGACTGCGCCAGAGTGCCCCAGCCCCGCAGCCGCGCAATTTGCGCTGTCCGATCCGGGCGCGTTTGTCTATGATATCTGGGAAGCGCTTCGCAATGTCCCACAGGCGCAATATATCACCCCCGGCCCGCCCTTTTCCCAGCGTTTGCAGATTTCCTGCACTGCCGGGCAAGCAGGGCTGATGCTGCATGCCTGCGCGGAGTCGGGCCGGTTTATGTGCCAGATCACCGATACCGAGGGCTGGGCGGCGCTGGAAATCATGCTTGCGGGGCTTGTCCCTGCCGGTTCCGGGTTGCGCGCCAAGCTGCAATGCGAAAGCGCCGAAGGCTATCTGTTCGAAACTGCCCTTGTCGCGCGCAGTGCGGATGGCAACGGGCACAGCGCCAGCGGGTTCGAGATTCACGCCTGTGACAGTGCGTTGGGCTGCCTTGTGACCCGCGATATCGAGGCCGATTGGCTGGCACAGGCGATAGAACCAAAGCTTTCCATCATCTTTCCGCGCAATAGCCGCAATTTCCGCTTTATATGCCGTAATCTTGTTCTGGAACCGCTTAGCCAAGGCTGACGCCATGCCCGGTTCATCTTCTTGTCTTGTCACTTTCGCGCTTGGGCCAGCCCATGGAAGCGCCTGAGATTGCGGAATTTGCCGTGCGCGGCGATACCGGGCTGGATATCTTTCACCGTGTGGATGCGCGCAGCGAGCGGCGCTATCATTACGAATGTCTGGCCACTGTGCTGCCAGAGGGGGACAGCCCGCGCCTTATGCCCTATCACCCCATTGCGCGCCGCCATCCAGAGCGCATGTTTGCCGCCGCGCGCCGCTTTGGCGAAAATCCCGCGCTTATGCAGGCAATGGCGCTGGGCGATCCGGCCAGCTACCCGCACCCGCAAGATGCGCGCGCGCGGCTGGAGGTGTTTTTGTATCTGGATTTCCTGCGCCTGTGGCAGGTGGGTGAACTGGAAATCGCGCGTATGCGCAGCAATCTGCAAACCGGGGCCAGTGTGCGGCCTGCCGATATATCGCGCCTGTTGCGGTTGCTTCTGGATTACAACCAAATCCACGCTGCGGCAGGCTTTATCCCGGCCATGCGCCCCCATCTGTTTCAGGCTGCCCAAACGGGGCGCGATGACAAATGGGGCAATGCCGCCTATGCGCTGCGCATGATGGGCGATCTCTATGCCCGCGCGGGCCAGCAGGCAGAGGCGCTGGCCGCATATGAAGGCGCGATTTCGCTGGGTGACAATGCCCATCGGCGCGGCCTTGCCATTCGTGCGGCCCATGCGGCAGGCAATCTGGCGGCGCTGCAAGAACATCTTACACAGTATGAAAGCAAGTGGTCATTGCCCGACGATCTGGCGCAGTTGAACCCCGCCATCATGCCAATCGCAACCAAAGAGGGGTCACATGGCACCGACACAACGCGAGAATTGCGCTGATATCCTTTGTATCGGGGCGCAAAAAGCCTCTACAAGCTGGCTGCATCATGTGGTCAATGCCCATCCGCGCACCTATGCTTTCCCGGATTCAGAACCCACCACATCCACTGTGAAAGAGGCGCATTTCTGGGATTGGAACCATGCGCGCGGCGAAGAGTGGTATCGCACACTTCTTGCCCCGCCACAGCCTGAGATGCTGTCAATGGATTTCACGCCCGAATATGCGCTGATGTCAGATGAACAGATTGCCGAATGCAAGCGCCTAAGCCCCAAAGCGCGGGTGATCTATGTTCTGCGCGACCCCTTGGCGCGCGCCATTTCCGCGCTGCGCATGTATACGCTATGGCGCAAGGGCGGGGCAGGGGCCGAGGATGTGGAAATCGGGTTGGGCGAAGAGTTTCTGGCCCTGATGCGCGAGGCCAAGATTGCCGAGATGAGTTCATACATGGCCAATTACCAGCGCTGGGCAAATCACTATCCCGATACGCTGGTGCTGAATTATGAGGATATCGTCGCCACGCCCGAAGCCGTGATAGCGCGCGTTTTTGCCCATTGCGGGCTGGAGATTGACACCATGCCCCCCGATGCACGGGCCAAATTTGATGCGCGGATGCAAAAGCGTGTCTGGGCCAGCGTGCCCTATCCGGTGAAATCTGATCTGCTGTATTTTCTGCATGGCTTTTTGTGGCCCAAGCGGCAGGCGGCAGAGCGGTTTTTCAAGCTGCGTTTTACAGAATATCAGGGGTTTCTGGATGCCGCGCGCTGATCGCTGTTCTGGGCAATGACGGGGCAATGATGGGGCCAGACGCGCTGGCGCTTGCGCTTTGGGCCGGGCCGCTTGCGGATGGTGCGGCACGTGATTGTCAGTTAAGCGCGGAAATTGCAGGCGGTGCGGGCTATGATGCGGCGCTTGCGGGGTTGCGCAATCTGTGGCGGTTTGGCCTGCCGGGCGCACAGGCCGCGCTGGCCGCGCAGCGGCAATGGCCTCTTTCGATAGATATTGCTGTCTTGGCCTGTGATCTGGCGCCGCCCGCGCGGCTTGGGCATAATCTGGAGCATTTGCGCGCCGCTGTGCTGCACCAGAACCGCCGCCGCGCGGCCCTTGCCGGGGCCTGCTTGCGTGCAGGGCGACCGGATCTGGCCCGTGATGCGCTGGCGCAGATTGATCCCGCCTCGCCCACGGCGGCAGATGATATCCACCGCCGCGCCGAATTGGCGCTGGCACGGGGTGATTATATGGCCGCACTGGCGGATATTTCATGGCTGCATGCGCAAGGCAGGGCGGCAGAGGCCGAAACTCTGCACTTGCGCCTGATCTATCGGCGCGATGGGGCCAAGGGCATGGCGGCCTGTCTGGACATGGCCCAGACTGGTGCCCCGGCGTTTTGGGCGCAGGGGTTTGAACTCGCGCTGCAAGAGGGGGATTTTGGGCTGGTGCGGCAGGTTTTGGCGCGCTGGGCGGCCTGCCCATCTGCCCCGCCGCTGGCGCTGGCGCGGGCCAGTTCGCGCCTTGCACTGGAAACCGGCAATCTGGCAGATGCGCTGGCCTTGCTGGAGGCGCGGCTGGATGTTGCGCGCCCTTGGGCATGGGATGCGACAGATCATGTGCAATGGCTGCGCATAGGGCAGGGGTTGCACCATGATCCTGCGCAACTGCTGGCCCATGCCGAAGCGGCCCGCCGCCTGCATGCGCGCCATGACTGGCTGTTTCACATTACCCATGGCTTGCGCGAGGGGGCGCAGGATTGGCGCGCGCTTGCCGCCGCCCCGCGCCTGTGCCAGCGCCAGCCAGAGCGCGCGCTCAGCGCCGCGCACTATGCGCTGCGCCTTGGCCTGCCGGGCCGGGCGGCGCTGGAACTGGCTGGCGCGCGGCGCATGGCTGCAGGGCCAGAGGCGCTGCGCATGGTGTTTTTGCGCGCCGAGGGCTTTCGTCAGGCGGGGCGCATATCTGCCGCACATGCAGCCCTTGCACGCGCGCAGGGCTGGCCCCAAGACGCCCCCCAACGCGCCGAGATGGCCTTGGCGCAGGCCGAACTTGCGCTGATGGAGGGGCAGGGCGAACAGGCGCAAGCAGCCCTGCGCCCTGCGCTTTTGGCCTTTCCTGACCGTATGTCGGTACAATTGACTGTGGCGCGCATAGCCTTTTTGCAGGGGGCATTTGGGCAGGCTCAGGCCGCCCATGCGCGGTTTAACGCCCGGAAAGCGGCGCAACTGGGCCAGTCCCCGCCCCCCGATCTGCGCGACAGGATCGTGGATGATGCCGCCTTTGCCGCACGCGATTGTGCCGGGGCCTTTGCGCCCGGTCATGCGCCCCATACGATCATCGCCACAGCCGGGGCCGCGCATATCGCCACTTCGCCGGGCTTGGCGGCGCATGTGATGGCGCGCGCCCGCGCGCAGGGCGCGCTGCGCTTTTGCCCCGATCCCGCAGCAGAAATTCCCCGCCAGATCGCTCATTACTGGCAAGGCCCGCCCGGCCCGGCCACCCAGCGCGCAGCAGCACGCTGGGCGCAGTTGCATCCCGGCTTTGCCATCCATCTGTTCAACACCACCAGTGCTGCCGATTGGCTGGCGCAGAATTACGGGCCAGAGATGGCCGCGCGCTTTGCCCGCGTCACCCAGCCCGCCTTGCGCGCCGATTTGTTCCGCCTGTGCTGGATCGCGCGCGAAGGTGGTATTTTCACCGATCTGGACGAATACCCCCGTCTTCCCGTCACACCATGGCTGGACGGGGCAGGGGCGGTGTTGTGCATTGAACAGGGCTTTGGCACGATTGCGAATAATTTCATCGCCGCGCGCGCGGGCCATCCTGTCTGTGCGCTGGCGCTGGCGCATGTCTGCGCTGCGCTGGATGGCACAGAGGCCCCCTATGCGTGGTGGCATAGCGGCCCTGCCCAATGGACGCGCGCCGCCTTTGCGGTGCAGTTTGTCACCGGGCCGCAGGATATCCGCTTTTTGTCTCAGGCGCAGTATCTGCGCCATGTGGCCACCAATTTGCCCTATCCGCATAAACGCAGCCCCGATCACTGGCGCTGAGGGGCTGGTGCAGCATCTGGCCCTTGCGGGCCGCGACAGGGCACCAAGGCAAAGAGTATCGGGGATGGATGCACCACTCCCTCATGGCGCGGATTGGGCGCGTCCTTTTTTGCGCCATTCCCCTATGGGTTGGCTTGCGACGAAGACCACAGGCAAGAGTGGTGCCATGCCTTTTTGCGCAAAAGCAGTTCCCAGTTTTGCGCGACATGCTTTAGCGCGGTTTTGCTGCGCGTGGGTTGCCTTTCGCAAGCCGTTCTTGCAGTGCCTGCGCATAGGCGCGGCGCTCTTGCACTGTCATGGCGCTGACAGTGTTCAAAAGCTGATCATGCATCTTGTTGCTGATGCGCAGCAAGCGTTCCTGTCCCTGCCGCAAGGCACTGGAGAAGGCGGCTGGATCAAATTCTTCAGCTTGCAGAGCGGCAATCATCTGGCTGCGTGCGGCGGCTGCGCTTTGCTCCTCATGTCGGGCTGCGCGCCAGATTTCACCGCTTTCGCGGCGCAAGGCGCGGCGTTCGGGCGCGGGCAGCGCTGCGACAGAGGCGCGCAGCAACGCACCCGATGGGCCTGCGCGCGAGGCCATGCCCCAGATCACACCTATGGCCAGAAAATTCAGCACCACTGACAGCACAAGTGCCAGTTTCAGCCATGGAAAACGCTTTCTTCTTGTCTGTTCCATGGCTCAGAACTCCTGCCAGAGGGGGTCATTCACCCCGATAAGATGTACTGTCACGCGATCGATCACGCCCAGTGGCGCGTCCAGCCAGAGCGGCATATCGATGGCGGCAACCGAGAGTGGCACACTGGCCCCGATCCAGACCCCGGCCAATGTGGCAAGCGCGCCACCCGCAAGGCTACCGCCCGCAAGCCATGGCATGGCCCAGCCTGAAAACCACCTGCGCAACCGCGCCATGCCGGTATCGGCAGGGCGGGGGGCAAGGGTAATCTCTGGCGCAGATGCAAGAGCCTGTGCCACGATCCGGGCGCGCAAATCCGGGCGCAATTCCGGCGCAAATACGCGCGCATCGGCAAAGGCTTGGGCAAGTGCGTCGCCCGCGCTATGGTCTGGGTGTTCAGGTGTCATCGTCATACCCCAATGCGTCACGTTGCCCGGCCAGAATGGCCGAGAGATTGCGTTTTCCCCGTGCTGTCAGGCTTTCCACCGCTTCCACCCCCACCATCATGATGGCGGCGATTTCCGGGTTGGACAGGCCTTCCAGATGGCGCAGGATTACCGCCTGCCTTTGACGTTCTGGCAGGGATTGTAGCGCGGTTTCCAGCGCGCGGGCGCGCGCTGCCTGCATCAGCCGCGCATCCTGACTTTGCGCCATATCGGGCAAATCTGGCCCGGCTTCGGCCAGTGGGCGGCGGCGGCGCAGCCTGTCGGTGCACAGGTTGGAGGCCACCCGAAACACCCATGTCGAGGGCTGCGCGCCGCCCGCGTGCCAGTCGGGCGCCATGCGCCATAGCCGCAACATGGCCTCTTGCGTCACATCCTCGGCCTCTGCCAGATCGCCCAGCATCCGCGCGGCAAAGCGCAGCAGGCGCGGGGCGATCATATCGGTCAGAGCCTCGGCCGCCAGCCTGTCGCCTGTGGCAACACGTGCCAGCAAATCTGCCTGATCCTGCTCTGCCCGCATTTCCAGCGGCATTGGCCCGCCTTTCTGCCAGTTGCGTTACCAGCGGCCACGCGGTTTTTGGCGCTTCTCGCTACGCTCTTCCATGCGGTCGGTGAAACGCGCATATTCCTCTGCATCGATCACGCCGTCATTATTGCTGTCAATGCGGGAAAACAAGCGTGCGCCCCGGTCTTGTGCGCGTTCCGCCCGTCTGTCATCGCCACGGGCTTCGGGCCGCAAGCTGGCCAGCCCTGCGCGCAGGGCCGCTTCATCCAGAAGCCCATCGTCATTGGCCTGTTCCATCAGCCGCGCGACCAAGCGCTCCTGCGGGGCTTGCATCAGGGCTTGAAACTGCTCTGGCGATATCTGCCCTGTACCTGCGCTGTCCAGCGACTCGAAGCTGGGAAGGCCCATGCGGCCTTGGCCCGCAGCGCTGGCCCCGGTTGCGGCCCCGGCTGCGGCCAGCATGAAAACGCCAAGCAACGCGGGTTTGAAAATCTGTGTCATAGGTGCTCTCCTTGAACGATCGGGCTGTTTTGCCCTGCGATACTGATACAAACGCGCTGCCCGTGCCGTTCCGTCGCAGATTTTTGCCGATGCTTGCGGCAAGGCGTCGCAAAAGCTGTATCGTGGCTATATTTTTTGCCGCGATGGGATATATGGTGCCGCCTCACCCGGAAGAGGAGCTGGCGCATGAGCCTTGCAGACCCCAAGCTGACAGATGACCGCCCCCTGGCCCCGGCCATTCTGCGCGGCATGCAGTGCAAATGCCCCGCCTGTGGCGATGGCCCGATGCTGGAACGCTATCTGACAGTGCGCGCCGCCTGCCCGGCCTGTGGCGAGGATTTAAGCCATCAGCGTGCCGATGATGGCCCGGCATATCTGACAATGCTGGTAACACTGAAAGTGGTTACACCTCTGATGGTTGCGGCCATGTTTACCTGGAACTGGCACCCTGCCGTATTGTTTGTGGTGTTTTCTGCACTTCTTGTTGCGCTTTCGCTGTTTCTTCTGCCGCGCTTCAAGGGCATGATCGTGGCGATACAATGGTCACGCCGCATGCATGGGTTCGGGGATGGAGACAGAGAGTACCGCTGACAAAAGCGCCTTGCGCGATGCCGCAACCATTTTGCTGGTGCGCGGGCAGGGTGCAGATGCGCGCGTCTTGATGGGCCAGCGCGGGGCCAGCGCGGCCTTTATGCCCGATAAATTTGTCTTTCCCGGCGGCGCACTGGATCTGGGCGATGGGGCTATTCCCCTTGCACGCCCTCTGCCGCCCGCCTGCCATGCGCGGCTGTCGCAAGGCCATGCATCCCCCAATGCGCTGGCCGCGGCCGCGATCCGCGAATTGTGGGAAGAAACTGGCCTTGCTCTTGGGGTGCCCGGCCACTGGCCCGATGCGCCGCCCGATTGGCAGGGCTTTGCCGCGCGCGGCCTTGTGCCCAATGCCAGTGCGTTGCGCTATATTTTCCGCGCCATCACCCCGCCGGGCCGTCCGCGCCGGTTTGATGCGCGGTTTTTTCTGGCAGATGCCGCTGCCGTACATGGCGATCTGGATGATTTTTCACAGGCTTGTGACGAATTGCGCCATTTGCAATGGGTGGCGCTGCGCGATGCACGGCGGCTGAATCTGCCCTTCATAACCGAAGTTGTTCTGGCAGAGGCCCAGGCCCATCTGGCAGGCGAAGAGATGGCGCCTTCGGTTCCGTTTTTCGATAATTCTACCGAGGTTTCAGTCTTTCGCCGGATTGCCTGAGCGCCATTGCGCGGAAATTGGACTTATGAGCATCATAATTCTGGACATATCGGCCATATATCTGCTCTGATAGCCAAAAGACTGTTTTCTGCCGCGTTACAGCCGGGAAACACCAAGGGGAGGAATAAGGGCATGGCCAGCCAGCCTGTACCAGACCTGTCGCCACAGGTCTCGGACGAGGTGCGCAAGACAACGTGCTATATGTGCGCCTGTCGTTGCGGTATCAATGTACATATGAAGGCGGGCAAGGTTGCCTATATAGAGGGCAACCGCGACCACCCGGTGAATAAGGGTGTGCTCTGTGCCAAGGGCAGCGCGGGGATCATGCAGCACCTGTCGCCAGCACGGCTGCGCGCGCCGCTCAAGCGGGTGGGGCCGCGCGGTTCGGGGCAGTTTGAAGAAATCTCTTGGGAAGAAGCGCTGCAAACCGCCACCGAATGGCTGGCCCCTCTGCGCGCCACTGCGCCTGAAAAACTGGCGTTTTTCACGGGCCGCGACCAAAGCCAAAGCTTTACCGGCTGGTGGGCGCAAGCCTTCGGCACGCCCAATTGGGCCGCGCATGGCGGGTTTTGCAGTGTCAATATGGCGGCGGCGGGTATTTACACCATGCGCGGCGCGTTTTGGGAATTTGGCCAGCCTGATTGGGATCGCACCAAGCTGTTCTTGCTGTTTGGTGTGGCCGAAGACCATGACAGCAACCCCATAAAGATGGGCTTGGGCAAGCTGAAGGCACGCGGCGCGCGGGTGATTGGGGTTAATCCCATCCGGTCGGGCTATAATGCGATTGCCGATGATTGGGTGGGTATCACACCGGGTACGGATGGGCTGTTTATCCTCTCGCTCGCGCATGAATTGCTGCGCGCAGGCAAGATCGATCTTGGCTATCTTATCCGCTACACAAACGCGCCGTATCTGGTGAATGCGCAGGAGGGGCCGGAAAAGGGGCTGTTTTTGCGCGGGGAGGATGGCAAACCTTTGGTGCGCGACCGCCGCACAGGTCAAGCCGTGGCATGGGATAGCCCCGATATTGCGCCTGATCTGGCCAATGGGGTGGAAATTGGCGGCGTTACGCATCTGCCCGTCTTCCGCCATCTGGCCGATCGCTATCTTGCGCCCGAATATGCCCCCGATGCCGTGGCCGCGCGCTGCGGCATACCTGCCGCGCGCATTCGTGCCATTGCCGCCGAAATTGCGCGCGTGGCCTTTGAGGAAGAAATCACCATCAACCAGCCCTGGACAGATTTTCGGGGCCAAAAGCATGACAGCATGATAGGCCGCCCAGTGGCCATGCATGCTATGCGCGGGGTATCGGCCCATTCCAACGGGTTTCAGACAGCGCGCGCGCTTCATATGCTGCAAATCCTGATTGGCAGTGTGGAAACGCCGGGGGGGTTCCGCTTCAAGCCTCCTTATCCCAAACCGCCAGAAGCCCATCCCCGCCCCCATGCGGGCCATAAGCCCGGCCAACCGCTGGATGGCCCGCATCTGGGCTATCCGCTGGGGCCGGAACATCTGCTGATACAGAATGACAACACCCCAAAACGCATAGACAAGGCGTTTTCATGGGAAGCTCCGCTTTCCGCGCATGGGCTGATGCATATGGTCATTTCCAATGCCCATGCCGGCGATCCCTATCCGGTGGATACGCTGTTTTTGTATATGGCGAATATGGCGTGGAATTCTTCCATGAATACCAGCGCCGTGATGGAGATGCTGACAGACCAAAACCCCGATGGCAGCTATAAAATACCGCGCATTATCTATTCAGATGCCTATAGTTCGGAAATGGTGGCCTTTGCCGATCTTATCTTGCCCGATACCACCTATCTGGAACGGCATGATTGCATTTCGCTGCTCGATCGCCCGATCTGCGAGGCAGAGGCGCTGGCCGACAGTATCCGCTGGCCTGTGGTGGCACCTGACCGTGATGGGCGGCCCTTCCAGACTGTCTTGCTGGATCTGGGCGCGCGGCTTGGCCTGCCCGGCATGGTGCGCGAGGATGGTAGCGCGAAATTCAAGGATTACGCCGATTATATCACCAACCACGAACGCCGCCCCGGTGTGGGGCCGCTGGCAGGGTTTCGGGGGGAAGATGGCACAGGCAAGGGGCGCGGCGCGCCCAATCCCGGCCAGATAGAGGCCTATATCCAGAATGGCGGTTTCTGGCTGGATCATATCCCGCAAGAGGCGCAGTTTTTCAAACCGTGGAACGCCGCCTATCAGGATTGGGCGGTGGCGCGGGGGCTATATGACAGCCCGCAACCCTATGTCTTCAACCTGTATGGGGAACCCTTGCGCAAATTCCAGCTTGCAGCCGAAGGGCATGGCCACCGCCAGCCGCCAGACCATTTGCGCGAACGGCTGATCCAGACGATGAACCCGCTGCCAATCTGGTATCCTACCTTCACAGATGCCGAAACAGACACGGCAGAATACCCGCTGCATGCCCTGACTCAGCGCCCCATGGCGCATTACCACAGTTGGGGCAGTCAGAATGCGTGGCTGCGCCAGTTGCACGGCCATACGCCTTTGTATGTATCGGGCGAGATATGGGCGCAGCACGGGTTTTCTGAGGGGGATTGGGCCACGCTGACATCGCCACATGGGCAGATCACCCTGCCCGTGGTGCGTATGGATGCGCTGAACCCGCATACTGTCTGGACATGGAATGCCATTGCCAAACGGCGCGGCGCATGGGCTTTGGGCGAAGAGGCCCCAGAGGCCACGCGCTCCAGCCTGCTGAACCATCTGATACACGAGTTGTTGCCCCCCAAGGGCGATGGCTTGCGCTGGGCCAATTCAGACCCGATCACAGGGCAGGCGGCATGGTATGATCTGCGTGTGCAGATTGAAAAAGCGCCTGCGGGGCAGAGTGTCAGTTATCCGGCGCATCCGGCCCAAGCCTCGCCCCTGCCCAAAGCGCCGCGCGATCTGGCCCATCAGGTAAAGGGATAAGAGCCATGACCAGCCTGCCCCCCCCGTCTGCCCGCAAGCTGGGCCTTGTGATTGATCTGGATACTTGCGTGGGCTGCCATGCCTGCGTGATTTCCTGCAAGGGTTGGAATACGGAAAACTATGGCGCGCCGCTGTCCGATATGGATGCTTATGGCGCAAGCCCCGAAGGCACGTTCCTAAACCGCGTGCATACATTTGAAGTGGCGCGCGACACTGCGCCGCCGATGGTGGTACATTTTCCCAAATCCTGCCTGCATTGCGACAATGCCCCTTGCGTAACCGTCTGCCCCACAGGCGCCAGCTATAAACGCGCCGAAGATGGGATTGTGCTGGTCAATGAATCCGCGTGCATTGGCTGCGGGCTATGTGCATGGGCCTGCCCCTACGGCGCGCGAGAGATGGATAGCGCCGCCAAGGTGATGAAGAAATGCACCCTCTGTGTGGATCGCATCTATAACGATAACCTGCCAGAGGAAGACCGCACCCCCGCCTGTGTACGCACCTGCCCTGCGGGTGCGCGCCATTTTGGCGATCTGGGCGATCCTGACAGCGATGTGTCGCAACTTGTGGCCGCGCGCGGCGGGTTTGATCTGATGCCAGAGCAGGGCACTGCACCTGTGAATAAATACCTGCCCCCACGGGGGCGCGATACGCTGGAAATTCCCGATCTGGCCAGCCTATGCGCGCCCGCGCCGCAAGCGGCGGCCCCCAGCGCGCAGCCTACAGGGCTGTTGGGCTGGTTGGATCGCGCGTTGGAAAGGCTATAAGATGCACCCCGCACCCTCGCTTATTCTGTTCACTGTGCTGTCGGGCCTTGGCTTTGGCCTGCTGGTCTGGCTGGGTTTTGGCCTGCGCGCGCCCACCGGGCTGGGGGCGATTATCCTGTTCGGGCTGGGCTATGGGCTGGCCGGGGCCGGGCTGATTGCAGCGGCCTTTCATCTGGGCCATCCAGAGCGCGCGCTTCTGGCATTCACGCAATGGCGTTCCAGCTGGCTATCGCGCGAGGCGGTGCTGGCGCTGGCCGCGCTGGCCATGATGGCCCCGCATGCCGCAAGTTCGGCCTTTTGGGCCACGCCCCTGCCGGTGTTTGGTTGGCTGGGGGCTGTGCTGGCGCTGGCCACCATTCTGGCCACGGCGATGATTTATGCACAAATCCGGGCTGTGCCGCGCTGGCATCATTGGTCTACCCTGCCTGTGTTTTTGCTGGCCGCGCTGGCTGGCGGGGCGGCTTTGGCCGCACAAACCACGCTTGCGCTGTGGCTGATGGCCGCGCTGGCGGTGGCGATGGTGGTGCATTGGGTGGCCGGGGATCGCCAATTCGCGGCCGCAGGCAGCACGGCGGGCACGGCTACAGGGCTGGGGGGCTTGGGCCGCGTGCGGCTGCTGGAGCCGCCTCATTCCGGGCGCAACTATCTGTTGCGCGAAATGGTGCATGAGGTGGGGCGCAAACACGCGCAAAAGCTGCGCCTGATCGCGCTTGGTGCGGGCGCGGCGCTGCCCGCGCTGGTGCTGGCCTTGTCGGGCGGGTATCTGGCGGTTGCGCGGGCGCTTCTGGCGCATCTGGGCGGGATGCTGGCGCAACGCTGGCTGTTCTTTGCCGAGGCAGAGCATGTGGTGGGGCTGTATTACGGCAAACGCTAGGGTTCTGCACCTGACGGAAGATTTCGCTCTACAGAGAAGATATGGGGGAGACGTTCGACCTTTCCCCGGCCAATCCCCGCACCCAGCCCGGTTAACAGGGGGCGAAGCCCCACCGGGCAGCGCCCGACCTCCCCATGGGCGGGCGGTTTGCTGCCACCTGCGCGGGGCTTTAGGTCACAGGAGATTGCACCATAAAGTGCAGACCACAAATGTTAGAGCGCCCACCCGCGGTCGGGCGCTGCCCTGTGTTGTAAAGAACGCGAAATCGGTATAGCGCGCTAAGACGCGTATTGCTGGGCCGCGATGCGGCGTCATGACGAATGCATGCGCTCTCGCAGGGCGGGCGATGCGCGGCGGCCTTCGGCCATTGTTCCGCGCAGGGCTATGCCTGCAATGCCCGCAACCCTGCCCCTTGGGTATCTTGTGCAAGCTTCAGACCATCAGGGCGGCCTGCGGGCCTTTGAACGCCTGCCTTCAGTCTATATCGCGGGCCTCATCCACCAGCATGATCGGAATGCCACCCCGGATGGGAAAGGCCAGATGCGCGGCCTTGGAAACCAGTTCCTGACGGGCGGCATCATAGCTGAGGCGGCCATTTGTCACCGGGCAGACCAGCGCTTCCAGCATATGGCGGTCTGTCAGGCGTGCGGATTCCGGGGTCTCGGTCATTGCAACAATTCGTCATCGCCGCCGCGCAGGCTGAATTCCATCAGCATGACCAGCGTTTCGCGCCGGGTTTGCAACGAGGGGGCCTCTAGCAGCGCCTGTTTGTCATCGGGTTCGAACGGGCAAAGCATGGACAGCGAGTTTATCAGCAACTCGTCATCGGCCTCTGACAGGCTGCCCCAATCGGTAGACAGATTGTGCATCCCGAAAAATCGCTTGAGAAGCGCAAAAAACCCGTCGCGCTTCAGGCCGGGATCGCTTTCTTCATCGCCCTGATCACGGGTGAAATCGGCCCAATCCACTTCGGTGCGGCGATAGGGGCTAAAGCCCTTCACCTCTTGGCGCACACGAAAGCGCGATATGCCCGACAGGGTGATCATATAGCGCCCATCTTCGGTTTCCGAAAACGCGGTCAGGCGGCCTGCGCAGCCGATGGCGTGCAAAGGCCTCTCGTCACTGCCCGGCACATCGCGCGATTGGATCATGCCAATCAGGCGATGGGGGGTTTTCATGCAATCTTCGATCATCGCCAGATAGCGGGGTTCAAAGATATGCAGTGGCAACCGGGCACGCGGCAAAAGCAGCGCCCCCGGCAGCGGGAAAATAGGGATCATCTCTGGCAGGTCTTTGATGCGCTTCATGAGGGCCAAGCTAATCCGAATGCGGCGTTAGGCAAATATCATCGAACTTAGCCGCCGCCGCCCCTTGGCCACCAGCGGATCGGTTGGCTTGAGCGCGTCAAATATGGTGAAAAGCTGGGTCTTGGCCGCGCCTTCATTCCAGTCACGATCACGGCGGAAGAGATCCAGCAATTCCTCTATCGCGTCTTCCACATGGCCATTGGCATAGAGTGCCTGTGCCAGATCAAACCGGGCCTGATGGTTGGCCGGGTCAGTGGCCAGCAAGGCACGCAATTCATCCACGGGGCCTGCGGATTGCGCCTGCTGTGCCAGTGCGAGAGTGGCGCGCGCGGCGTCCAGTTCGGGGGCATTGGCCATTGCGGGCGCGGCATTGGCCAATAGCGCTTCGGCCTGATCCAGCGCGCCTGCGGCGATCTGGGCGCGCACCAGCCCGCCAAAGGCGCGGGCATTGGTGTCTTCCTGCGCCAGCACAGCGGCGAATACCTGCGCAGCATCGCTGGCGGCCCCCTCGTCCAGCATGGACTCTGCCTCATCCAGCGCGGCGCTTAGCCCACCATCATCGGCCAGCGCGGCCAGCTTGCCCACAAATTCCTTTAGCATCGAAGGGGGCTGCGCGCCCTGAAACCCATCTACCGGCTGGCCCTGAAAGAACGCATAGACCGTGGGAATGGATTGCACGCGCAGTTGCGCGGCGATGGCCTGATTTTCATCGACATTGATCTTGACCATGCGCACCTTGCCTTTGGCTGCGCGCACTTCGGCTTCCAGTGCCGGGCCAAGGGTTTTGCATGGCCCGCACCACGGCGCCCAGAAATCCACGATCACGGGAACTGTTGCGCTGGCTTCGATCACCTGCGCCATGAATGTGCGTTCCGTGCCGTCAGCGATCAGATCGGCCTGATCCGGTGTGTCTGTTTTTCCAAATTCCAGCATGGATGCCCCCGTCAACTACCTTTGTGCCCTATATGGGCTGTGCGGGGGCAAAGGGGAAGGGGTCAGAGATCAAAGCTTGCGAATACGGGCGCGTGATCGGAGGGTTGTTCCCACCCGCGCGCGGCGCGCAGATCGCGCGAGCCGTGCCCTGCGGCTGCAATATCGCTGCTGGCCCAGATGTGATCCAGCCTGCGCCCCTTATCGGCGGCATCCCAATCGCGCGCCCGATATGACCACCATGAATAAAGCTGCCCTTCGGGGATATCCTGACGGGTGATATCGGCCCATGCGCCGGCCTCTTGCACCGCGCCCAGATGTTCCACCTCTATGGGGGTGTGCGAGACGATCTTCAAAAGCTGTTTATGTGACCAGACATCATCTTCGCGGGGCGCGATGTTCAGATCGCCCACAAGGATGGATTTTTCGGGCCGCGACTTGTGGAAATGGTCGCGCATTTCTGTCAGGGTGTCCAGCTTGTGGCCGAATTTCTCGTTTACCGCGCGGTCGGGTATATCGCCCCCGGCGGGAATGTAGCAATTAAGGATCGTGACCCCGTTTTCCAGCCGCGCGGCCACATGGCGGGCATCGCCGCGCCCGCACCAATCTATATGGCCCGCATCTTCCAGTGGCAGGCGTGACAGGATCGCAACGCCGTTATAGCCCTTTTGCCCCCGCGCAACCCAATGGCCATAGCCCGCAGCGGCAAAGGCATCGAATGGCATCAGCTCTACCGGGCTTTTGCATTCTTGCAGGCACAGGATATCTGGCGCCTCTTCTTGCAGCAGCTTTACCACCAGATCGGCGCGCAGGCGCACAGAGTTGATATTCCATGTGCAAAGGGGAAAGGCCATTTCTCACCTGTCTGTCTTTGCGCCCTACATGCACGGCAGGGGCGGGCGGGGCAAGGCTTGGGCATTGAAAAAAATGGCCCGGAAATATTCCGGGCCGTCAGTCCAACAGGGAGGAGGTGTGCACCCTAACCCCGGTGCACTGGGGAACACATGATACTTATTAACAACCATAGGTTGCACCATGCCGCAGGAATGCGGCAATTTTAAGACCAATCGCCCTTCACGAGGCCAGACGATACCCGCCCGATTCCGTAAGCAGCAATGTGACATTCGAGGGGTCTGGTTCGATCTTCTGGCGCAGGCGGTAGATATGGGTTTCCAGCGTGTGGGTGGTTACACCCGCATTATAGCCCCAGACCTCGTGCAACAGCACATCGCGCGGAACCACACCCTCGGGCGCGCGATACAGGAATTTCAGAATATTTGTCTCTTTCTCGGTCAGGCGGATTTTGCGCTCATGCTCGTCCACCAGCATTTTCTGGGCAGGTTTGAACAGATAGGGGCCAAGCTGAAACACTGCATTTTCCGATTGCTCGTGCTGGCGCAACTGCGCGCGCAGCCGTGCCAGCAGCACGGGCAGCTTGAACGGCTTGGTGATGTAATCATTCGCGCCGGAATCGAGGCCAAGGATTGTATCACTGTCGGAATCGTGCCCTGTCAGCATGATGACGGGCGATTTGAACCCCGCTTTGCGCATGCGTTTGCACAATTCGCGCCCATCGGTATCGGGCAGGCCCACATCCAGAATGGCCATGTCAAACTGGCCCGCGCGGATTTGCTCCATCGCCTCGGCGCCATTTGCGGCCTCGAACACAGCGAATTCATCGGTCATGACCAGTTGCTCGGACAGGGCTTCGCGCAGGTCGTCATCATCATCTACCAGCAAGATCTTGTTCAGTTTTGCCATGGTCTTACCTTTCAGAACTATGTGATACACAGATGCGTGTTTCCGGCCTGTGAAACAAGAATTGCAACAGGCGCTCACGCGCTCGTGTCGGAATGTGGCGGATTGTTTCAATTCCTTCAAAACCGGGCTACATCTGGCGCAACCTGCGAGAGGATTTGCCATGGCGTTGAGCCTGACACTTGTGGAAAAGATCAACCGGGCGCGGGCGGATATCCGGCTTGGGGTTCCGGTCATACTGTCAGGGCCGCGTGATGGCGGTTTGGAGCGCGCGCTGGTGCTGGCTGCCGAAGCGGTAACGCCCGCGCGGCTGGAGGATTTGCGCGCGCTGGGGCCGGGGCTGACCCTTGCATTGACGCGCCACCGCGCCGCCACACTGAAGGCGCGCGCCTATGATGGGGATCTGGCGCGCGTGATCGTGCCGCCGGATATGGGCTGTGACTGGTTGCGCGCGCTGGCCGATCCGGCCGATGATCTGCGCCACCCGATGAAAGGCCCTTTGATGAGCGCGCGTGATGGCGCGACGGGCCTGCACCGCGCTGCACTTGCGCTGGTGAAATCGGCGCAGCTTTTGCCGGCGGTTCTGGTGCAACCCCTTGCGCAGGCACGCGATGTGGAGGGGCTGGGCCTGACAGAGCTGGATGCGGCGGCCCTGGGCGAGGTGCTGGCCCGCGAGGCTGTGCTTGCCCCTGTTGTCAGTGCGCGCCTGCCCATGGCGGCCGCGCAGGCGGGCCGCGTGCATATCTTTCGCCCCCGCGATGGTGGCGAAGAGCATTACGCCATCGAGATTGGCGCGCCAGATCGCGCCGCGCCTGTGCTGGTGCGGCTGCATTCGGCCTGTTTTACCGGCGATGTGCTGGGCAGCCTGAAATGCGATTGCGGCCCGCAATTGCAGGCCGCACTTGCACAGATGGGCCAGGAAGGCGCAGGGGTGCTGTTGTATCTGAATCAGGAAGGGCGGGGGATTGGGCTGGCCAACAAGATGCGCGCCTATTCCTTACAGGATCAGGGCTTTGATACCGTAGAGGCCAATCACCGCTTGGGGTTTGAGGATGATGAGCGCGATTTCCGCCTTGGGGCGGGGCTGTTGCGCAAGATGGGGTTTGCACAGGTGCGGCTGTTGACGAATAACCCCCGCAAGGTGGAGATGCTGAATGCCCATGGGTTGCAGGTGGTAGAGCGCGTGCCGCTGCGGGTGGGGGCAACGGATGAAAACCGCGCCTATCTGGCCACAAAGGCCGCGAAATCGGGGCATTTTCTGTGAGGCCGGACGCGCCCTGCGGGGCAGAGGGGGCGCGCAATGACGCGGTTTGACATGGTGCTGACGCGGCAGGGCTTGCGGTTTCGGGGCCGGGTGTATCCGTGCACCATCGGGCGCGGGGGGGTGCGGGCCGATAAGCGAGAGGGCGATGGCGCGACCCCGGTTGGGGTGCATGCGCTGGTGGGAATGCTGTATCGCCCTGACAGGATGGCGCGGCCTGCGGATTGGGCCGTGCCGATCCGGCCACGGGATTTATGGGCCGATGATCCGCGCGATCAGGAGTATAACCTGATGGTGCGCGCGCCTTATGGGTTTAGCCATGAGCGGTTGCGCCGCGCTGACCGGCTGTATGATCTGGTTTTGATAACAGGGTGGAACTGGCCGCGCGCGGAACGGGGGCGCGGATCGGCGATTTTCATTCACAGTTGGCGCAGGCCGGGTTATCCGACAGCCGGGTGCATTGGGCTGGATCCGCAGGATTTGCGCGCGATTGCGCCGTTGATCCGTTATCAGACCCGGCTGATTGTGCCGGATTGGCTGGCCGGGTAGGGGGCGCTCGCGCCCCCTCTTTCGGCTTCGCCTCAATTCACCCCCTGAGGATATTTTGGCCAAGATGAATGGGGATCAGGTGCGCGCCCCGAAGATGGCCGATCCAACGCGGATATGGGTGGCGCCATATGTGATGGCGGTTTCAAAATCATCTGACATGCCCATGGAGAGGCAAGGCAGGCCATTGCGCGCGCCGATTTCGGCCAGATGGGTGAAATGGGGGCCGGGGGGTTCGGATGCCGGGGGGATGCACATGACGCCTGCAAGCGGCAGATCAAGTGCGCGGGCCTCGGCGATGAAGCTGTCGGAATTTTCGGGCAGGATGCCTGCTTTTTGGGGTTCTGCGCCTGTGTTGACCTGCACAAAAAGTTGCGGGCACTGGCCCATATCCTGCGCCAGCCGCGCGAGGGTTTGGGCCAGTTTGGGGCGGTCGAGAGAGTGGATGGTGGTGAAGAGTTCCATTGCGGCGCGGGCCTTGTTGGTTTGCAGCGGCCCCAGCAAATGTAGCTCCACTGGCCCGAAGCGGGTGATCCAGCCGGGCCATTTGCCTGCCGCTTCCTGCACGCGGTTTTCACCAAAGATACGGTGGCCTGCCTCCAGCACGGGCAAGACGCGGGCTTCGGGTTGTTCTTTGGAAACAGCTATCAGGGTTATGCTGGCGGGGTCGCGGCCTGCGGCAGTGGCGGCGGCGTTCGCGCGGGCGCGGATAGCAGACAGGGACATGGGCTTTAGCCTCCGATAGCGACCCAGGGAGAGGTGGGGCGGGCTTTGTCGCTGTCAAGCGTTATGCCTGCGCCGAAGTTCAGCCCGCCATCTGTCTGGCCCAGAAATTGCAGATGCAGGCGCGTGCGCGCTGTCATGCGCAGGCCGGTTTCGCGCTGGCCTGCCCAAGCGGGGGCGCGATCATAGGCCAGCCCCATGCGGGCATCGCCAGAGATAGTCAGCCCCGTTTTTGGGCCTGTTTTTTGGCCCGCTTGCTGGCCCGCTTGCTGGCCCGGTTGCTGGGCTGTGGCACTGGCGGGGGGCAGGGCCGTTGCCGCAAGGACAAGAGCAAGAAGGCGCGCGTGCAGCATGGCGGCCCTGGAGCGTGTCGCGTTCATTGGCATTCGCGCGACCCACTCCAACCTTGAGTTATCGCATGTCTTTTTGCGCAAAACCGGTTCCCATTTTTGCGCGACATGCTCTAGCGGCCCCCGATGGAGCGCACATCATTGCCCGCGCTGACAAAGACGCCGCCCACACCATCGAGCGCGGCAGAGGTGGTTTCGCAGCCTGCAAGCACCAGCACCGAGAGGGCCATGGCGCAGAGTGGTGATTTCCAGAATGTCATGCCTGTTCTTCCCTTGCGGCAGTTGTTTGGGGGAACATAGCGCCTGTCGGGGGGGTATGGGAACCGGGGGCCCTTAAAAAACAAACCACCGGCCCTATCCCCGGGCTTACACTGTCCATATGGTTTAGCATAAATAATGTAATGTTAAGGCCCAA
>JAIUNA010000013.1 GCA_022565265.1 Roseinatronobacter sp.
CCCAACCCACTGGCCCAACCCACTGGCCCAACCCATTGGCCCAACCCAGTGGCCAACACGCAAACGGGCATCCCAGACGCGCTGGGATACGTCCGGGCGCAAGGCCGCGCGGGCTTAGCGTGGTCTACGGCTCTTACCACAAGATATCACATTATCGCCTTTGCCACTAGGACAGCTCTGATCGCACTGCGATATGATCCCGGCAGCGCGCAGCGCATGGGCGCATCTTGCCCCTGCGCCCCTTCCTGCCGTCAATCCCCATAGATGGTGCCGAATATGCCCATGAAACTGGCAAAACAATCGCGCATGGATTGCATGGATTGACAATGCGGCCCTGCCTCACACATGTAAGGCCACCCCAAAGGGCCACGCCCGTGTGACATCACCAGAGGAATTTCATGGCAGTCGTCGTCGTCGAATCGCCCGCCAAGGCCAAGACAATCAACAAATATCTCGGCCCCGGTTACACGGTTCTCGCCTCTTATGGTCATGTCCGAGACCTGCCCCCCAAGGACGGATCGGTCGATCCGGAGCATGAATTCGCAATGCTTTGGGAGGTTGCGCCAGATTCGCGCAAGCACCTGAAGGCCATTGCCGATGCGCTGAAAGACGATAACGAGTTGATCCTCGCCACCGACCCCGACCGCGAGGGCGAGGCCATTTCATGGCATCTGACAGAGGCATTGGCGAAATCGCGCGCTCTGAAGAAAGACACACCTGTGCGGCGTGTTGTGTTAAACGCAATCACGAAAAAGGCTGTGACCGAGGCCATGAAATCCCCGCGCGATGTGGATATGCCGCTTGTGCATGCCTATCTGGCGCGGCGGGCGCTGGATTATCTTGTGGGGTTCAACCTCTCGCCCGTGCTGTGGCGCAAATTGCCCGGCGCGAAATCCGCAGGCCGGGTGCAATCGGTCTGTCTGCGCCTGATTGTTGAACGCGAGATGGAGATAGAGGCCTTTCGCGCGCAGGAATATTGGAGTGTGACCGCGGGCCTGACAACGCCACGCGGGCAGGAATTCAGCGCGAAACTGGTTAGCCTTGCAGGCAAGCGCTTGGACAAATTCGACATTGCGACTGCGGAATCTGCTGAAATTGCAGTGCAGGCCGTCAATTCACGGTCACTTTTCGTACAATCGGTGGAAGCCAAGCCCGCCAGCCGCAACCCCTCTGCCCCCTTCATGACATCCACCCTGCAACAAGAGGCCAGCCGCAAATTTGGCATGGGGGCCAAGCAATGTATGAGTGCGGCGCAACGGCTGTATGAGGCAGGCCATATCACCTATATGCGCACCGATGGCATTGATATGGCCCCGGAAGCCGTCATGGCCGCGCGCGATGCAATCAAGGCGCGCTACGGGGCAGAGTATGTGCCCAAATCCCCGCGCATGTATAAAAACAAGGCCAAAAATGCGCAGGAAGCGCATGAATGTATCCGCCCGACAGAAATGGCCGCCAGCCCCGACCAGCTGAAGATCACCGATACCGACCAGCGCAAACTCTATGATCTGATCTGGAAACGCACCATCGCCTGCCAGATGGAAGCCGCGCGGATGGAGCGCACCACAATCGAGATTGGCGCGAAAGACGGGCAAGTGGGGCTGCGCGCCACAGGGCAGGTTGTGCTGTTTGATGGCTTTCTCAAAGTCTATGAGGAAGGGCGCGATGATGTTGTAGATGATGAGGACAAGCGCCTGCCACAAATGGCGCAAGGCGATGCGCTGGAAAAACGCAGCGTCACGCCAGAGCAGCATTTCACCCAAGCCCCGCCGCGCTATACCGAAGCCACGCTCGTCAAGCGTATGGAAGAATTGGGCATTGGCCGCCCCTCCACCTATGCCAGCATCGTGACAACGATTCAGGATCGCGGCTATGTGACGAAAGACAAAAACCGCCTGATCGCGGCTGACAAAGGGCGCTTGGTCACAGTCTTTCTTGTCAATTATTTCCGCCGCTATCTGGAATATGATTTCACCGCCGATCTGGAAAGCCAGCTTGATGATGTCTCTGCCGGCGACCGCGATTACCGCGAAGTGCTGGAGCGGTTTTGGCGCGATTTCTCTGCCGCGATTGCAGAGACAGCAGAATTGCGCATAACCGAAGTGCTGGAAAAGATTGATGAGGTACTCGCCCCGCATCTTTACCCGCTGCGCGAAGATGGGTCTGATCCGCGCCAATGCCCCAAATGCGGGGCGGGCCGGTTGAATTTGAAAACCGCGCGCTCTGGCGGGGCCTTTATCGGGTGCAACAATTACCCGGATTGCCGCTATACCCGCCCCCTTGCAGGCGAGGAAGGCGATGCAGAATTATCAGGCGATGGCAAGTTGCTGGGCCATGATGCAGGCGATCCCATCAGCCTGCGCACAGGCCGCTTTGGCCCCTATGTGCAGCGCGGCGAGGTAACGACAGAGCAGCCCAAACCGCCACGCGCCTCGCTGCCCAAGGGCTGGGACGTGGAGAGCATGGAGCTGGAGCGCGCGCTGATGCTTCTGGCCCTGCCCCGCCCCATCGGCCCCCATCCCGAAGATGGCGAGATGATAGAGGCCGGGATCGGGCGCTATGGCCCCTATGTGAAGCATGGCCGCGTCTATGCCAATTTGCCAGAGGTGGACGAGGTCTTTACCATCGGCATGAACCGCGCGGTGGAGGTATTGGCCGCCAAGCCGGGCCGGGGGCGCGCCGCTGCGGCAGAACCTTTGCGCGCCTTGGGCGATCATCCGCAAGGGGGTGCTTTGTCCGTGATGAAAGGGCGCTACGGGCCTTATGTGAAATGGGAAAAGGTGAATGCGACCTTGCCCAAAGAGATGAGCGCCGAAGAGATTACGCTGGAACAGGCGATAGAGCTGGTAAATGCCAAGGCCGGGGCAAAAGCCGGGGGCAAATCCAAGGCTGCCGGGGCCAAGAAAGCCCCTGCCAAGAAAGCACCGGCGAAGAAAGCCCCCGCCAAGAAACCCGCAGCCAAAACCCCGGCAAAACCCGCAGCAAAGGCACCTGCCAAGGCGGCCAGCAAGGCTGCGAAATGAACCTGCGCCACGGAAGGTTGACTTCGCTGCACTGCCGCGTCAGAAATTCTGCCATCACTGTGTTTGGGGAGTAACAGGATGAAAAAGGTCTATGGCTCTGCGCATGATGCGCTGGACGGGCTGTTGTTTGACGGGATGACAATTGCCGCCGGAGGCTTTGGCCTGTGTGGTATTCCCGAATTGCTGATCGATGCGATCCGGGAAGCAGGAACAAAGGATATCACTGTCGCCTCGAACAATTGCGGGGTGGATGATTTCGGGCTGGGCGTGCTTTTGAAAACCCGCCAGATCCGCAAGATGATGTCGTCCTATGTGGGCGAGAATGCGGAATTCATGCGCCAGTATCTGAGTGGCGAGCTGGAATTGGAATTCAACCCGCAGGGCACTTTGGCCGAACGCATGCGCGCAGGCGGTGCGGGCATTCCCGGTTTCTACACCAAGACAGGTGTGGGCACTGTGATTGCCGAGGGCAAGGAGCATAAAGAATTCGGTGGCGAAACCTATATTCTGGAACGCGCCATTGTGGCCGATCTGGCCATCGTAAAAGCGTGGAAGGCCGATACAACCGGCAATGCGATTTTCCGCAAGACCGCGCGCAATTTCAACCCGCCCGCCGCAAAATGCGGGAAAATCTGCGTGTTGGAGGTGGAAGAGATTGTAGAGACCGGCATGCTTGACCCGGACGCCATCCACCTGCCGGGAATTTACGTGCACCGCCTGATTCAAGGGCAGCACGAGAAACGCATTGAACAGCGCACTGTGCGCGCGGCTTGAGGAGGGATTGAGGATGGCTTGGGATCGCAACCAGATGGCCGCCCGTGCGGCGCAGGAATTGCAAGACGGGATGTATGTGAACCTTGGCATCGGGATTCCGACGCTGGTGGCAAATTACATCCCCGAAGGCGTGCAGGTGACACTGCAATCGGAAAACGGAATGCTGGGCATTGGCCCTTTCCCAACCGAGAATGAGGTGGATGCAGACCTGATCAACGCAGGTAAGCAGACAGTGACGGCCCTGCCGCACACGGCCTATTTTGACAGCTCCGAGAGCTTCGCCATGATCCGTGGTGGCAAGATCAACATGGCGATTCTGGGTGCCATGGAAGTGGCCGAAAATGGCGATATCGCCAATTGGATGATCCCCGGCAAGCTGGTGAAAGGCATGGGCGGGGCGATGGATCTGGTCGCGGGTGTGGCGCGGGTGATTGTGGTGATGGATCACACCAACAAGGCGGGCGAGAGCAAGGTTCTCAAAGCCTGCACCTTGCCGCTGACGGCGCAAGGCGTGGTCAAGCGCATCATCTCCAATCTGGGGGTTCTGGATGTGGGCGAGGGCGGATTGAAGATTGTCGAATGCGCCGATGGTGTAACAGAGGCCGAGATTCGCGCCGCGACAGAGGCCACGATTGTGAATTGATACCTGATTCGGGCAGGCCTTATCCCGCCTGCCCGATCTTGAATACGCAGCCGTCACTGGGCAATTCTGGTACAGTTGCGCATAATCCGCGCGCCACCAGCCATGCGGCCAGCACTTTGGGCACATAATCGCGTGTTTCGGCAAAGGGTGGCACGCCATTATTACGCCGCACAGCCCCCTCTCCTGCATTGTATCCGGCCAGCGCGAGCACGACATCATTGTCGAAATGGGCCAGCAACCAATCCAGATACTGAATACCGCCCCGGATATTTTGCGCAGGGTCGAACGAATCGCTTACCCCGAAGCGCTGCGCCGTGGCCGGGATAAGCTGCATCAAGCCCTGTGCGCCTGCCGAACTGACAGCCTCGGCCCGGCCAGCTGATTCCACCGCGATTACCGCCAGCGCCAGTGCGGGGGATATATTTGTTCCAACCGAGGCGCGCAGGATGTCAGCGCCATATGCATTGGCGATATCTTGCAGAAATTGCATGCGCGGGGCGCGCACTGCGCGCCCGTCTTGCGGCGCATGCAGCGCGGTAATTGCTGCCAGAAAGCGCCCGGAACTATCTTCCAGCCGGGGCGAAACCCTGTCCCAGAACCACGCATAGCCCCCGCCGGGGGGGATACCCCCGCTGATATCGGGCGAAATGACAGGCGCGCGCCGGGGCGTAGGGGCAAGAATCCGCGCCTGTTCTGCCGGATCAATCTGCACTGTGATACGTGGCCCAGCTTGGGCAGGGGCCACGGGAATGCGGCGAAAGGTGAAATCGCGCCCGGTCTCTTGCGCGGATGCGTCCGGGCTTTGCGCGCTGGCGCCTGCTACCCCCAGAGCCACCACAAAAACAGCGCGCGCAACACTGCGCCAAAGGAAATACGTCATCGCGATTTACTGCTCATTTACAATTTTTCTCCAATATGCAGCGTTGTTGCCAGTCTGGCTACAGTTTCCCCCCTGCCGCGCATGATGGCCTGCGCGGTGTTGCAGCCCTGCCATTCCCCACCGCGCGGGCAGGATGCAAACCCTAGATTGCGGTGTCGCGTTAATTCCACGTTCACAAAGACCAGAAAAGAAACGATTGCTGCCCCATTCTGGACACGATTCGCTGGCTATATTCGTTTCAGCCAAGCGGAGAACGAGATGAACGTCGTGGGTACACTGTGAGGCTGAGTAGAAAACGTTCAAACCTGGAGAATTGAAAATGACATTTATTGCGAAGGTCAAGAAGTTTGCGGCCGATGAATCTGGCGCTGTAACTGTGGACTGGGTTGTCCTGACAGCCGCTATCGTGGGCCTTGGGATTGCTGTGGTCGCGTCTGTGCGCGGCGGCGTTGGCGAAGTTGGCGATGAGATTTCGCGCGCATTGGGCACAATTTCACTGCCTGAGACTGTGAATCTCAATCCAGATCCAGACTGATTGTGACACGGCAAAGCCACGGCCTGATGCCGCGCATGTCTTCATGCGCGGTTTACGGCATTTTGCGGCCTGCTTGCTGTCATCACCGCGCGCTTTGCCATAGTTCTGCCACCAATCTATCGGATTGTTGCCCGAATACGCAGTTAACGACCTGCTGAAGGCTGATTGTTTCTGCGGGTTATACGCAGCATGGAAGGGATAGGCATTATGCGCAATGTGTTCGCACTGGTTCTTCTGGTTGGATTGGGCCTTGCTGGCTTTGCCGTCTATCAAACCAACCTTTACATATCGCAGATGCAATCCGAATTGGCCGAGGCCCGGCGCAATGCCGTCACGGTGGAAATGGTGAATGTCTTTGTCAGCGGCAGCGAGTTGCGCCATGGTCAGCAACTGACGCGGCAAAATGTGCGTGTGGCCCCCTTCCCGGCCTATGCCGTTCCGCAGGGCGCATATACAGATATCGAGTCGCTCTTTCCCAACGGGGCCACACACCGGATCGTATTGCGCGCGATGGACCCTCTGGAACCGATTCTAAGCAGCAAGCTTACCCGCCCCGGAGAGATTGCGGGCATTGCCTCGCATCTCAGCCCCGGAAAACGCGCTTTCACAATTCAACTGACACAGACAGGCGGGGTGGCTGGCTTTCTGCGCCCCGGTGATCATGTCGATATCTTCTGGACAGGCCGCACGCGCGATTCTGGCGAAATGACGCAACGGATTGAGGCGCAGATCCGCATTATCGCTGTCAACCAAAGCGCGGATATGGACAGAACCTCACCTGTTGCCGAGGCCCGCTCGGTGACGGTGGAGGCCACACCGGAACAGGCGGCCATGCTGGCACAGGCCCAGAATTCCGGGCGGCTGTCGCTTGCCCTTATGGGAACGAGCGAAGAAGAGGTGGCAGGCATGATCGAAGTGACACAAGACAGCATGCTTGGGATCGTGCGCGAAGAGCGCACCGCACAGCCCGACGCGAAATGCCATATTCGCACCCGGCGGGGCAATGATATGGTCTTGATCGAGATTCCCTGCACGAACTGACACACTGCCACAAAGACCTGTTGCAAAAAAGAGATCATTGTGGCGCAAAATAGAGTATCTTGTTTCCAGACGCCTGCCAGATATAGAAAATGGCGGTGAAATTATCGCGCTAAGCACATCAAGAAAGGCCGGTAAAGACAAGATTCTTGATAAAAATTTTGATTTGGCGCATAATCTTGTCAAGCGTGGCGCCAAGTCACCGCCACAGCAGGCCTCGCAGCCGCCGGGTATCATAAAAGAGCAGTTTCAGAAGGCAGGCAAAATGGATTTCAAGGTATTTGCAGCGGCAATTCTGCTGGCAGCCTCTTTCGGGGTGGCGCATGCGCCTGTAGCACAGGCCGAAACATTCCGCGTCGTCAATGGAAATGCCGCCTCTACCTTGCGCGTATCGATGAACCGGGCGGTGGTTGTGGAAACGGATAATCCCTTTGCGGAATTGTCCATCGCCAATCCCGGCATTGCCGATATTTCCACACTGTCAGACCGTTCCATCTATGTGCTGGGCAAAACACCGGGGCGCACAACCCTCACCATTCTGGGCGTGGATGGCAGCCTTATGGCGAATGTAGAGGTGCAGGTGACGCCAGATATCGCAGAATTCCGCGAGCGTCTGCGCCAGATCCTGCCCAATGAAACTATCGAAGTGCGTACGGCCAATGACGGGATCGTTCTGTCGGGCATCGTTTCTTCTGCCGCACGGCTGGATGCGGCACTGGAACTGGCGCAACGCTATGCGCCAGACAGGATTTCCAACCTGATGAGCGTGGGCGGAACCCAGCAAGTCATGCTGAAAGTGCGTTTTGCAGAAATGCAGCGCGGGGTTAGCAAAAATCTGGGTACCAGCATGAATATTCAGGCGGGAACCACCGGGGCGGCTGCATCGGGGATCTTTGCCAATCAGCCTGTAGGCGCAACCGAGTTGATCACCAACACCCCACGCGCCGGGGCGGCAACCTTTCGCATTGGCGGTGGCCGCCTGACAGCGCAGGTCTTGATTGAAGCGTTGGAAACACAAGGGCTGGCCCGCACTCTGGCCGAGCCAAATCTGACAGCGCTTTCGGGGCAGGAAGCGTCATTTCTTGCTGGCGGGGAATTTCCTGTACCCGTGCGCAATGATGGCGATGTCAGCATAGAATACCGCCCTTTCGGCGTGGAACTGAAATTTACACCCAGAGTGCTGGATGACAATGTGATCAATCTGCGCCTCGATGCGGCGGTAAGTTCGATCGATACCTCGACAACAGTGGATCTGGGCACTGGCTCTGTTCCGGCCTTCCGCCGCCGCGCCACCCAGACGACAGTCGAATTGCGCGATGGGGAAAGCTTTGCCATTGCGGGCCTGTTGCAAGATGATTTCCGTGCGAGTTCGCGCAGCGTGCCATGGCTGTCGGAATTGCCCGTGCTGGGCGCACTATTCCGCAGCGCGCAATATCAGCGCGATCAATCCGAGCTGGTGATCATTATTACCGCGCATCTTGTTTCTCCCACACGGGGCGAGGCAATGATGCTGCCTACGGATCGTATCCGCCCCCCATCAGAGCGCGCCCTGTTTCTCAATGGCCGCCTGGCTGCACCCGGTTCGGGCGCTGTGGGAGAAATTGCGCGGCAGGATTTCGGCGGCTCTTATGGCTATGTATTGGATTGAGATTGCAGCCAAAAAGCGCATTACATGAGGGCTGGATATGACATTTCAAAGACGGTTTTTTCTGCTGGGTGCATTGGGCTTTAGCCTTACAGCCTGCGACAGTTCCAGTTCCTTTTACAAAGAGGCTGGGATCGGTCTGGATGAGGGGGGCTTTGGCAACCCGACCATGCATAATTCCATGTTGCAATCCGGGGAAATCAGCCTCGCAGAGGTGATGACGCGCCGTTTTCATGCCGAAGTGCCCTCGATGGTGAATTTTGCTTTCGACAGCGCCGAAATCTCGCAAGAGGCGCGTGGCATATTGCAGATGCAGGCGCGGTGGATGAGGCAATTTCCAGAATTGCGCTATACGATCTATGGCCACACCGATCTGGTGGGCAGCACCGCATATAACCGCCGCCTTGGCCAGCGCCGCGCCGATGCGGTGGCGACTGTGCTGGTATCTTTCGGGGTGCCCCGGCGCAGCATTATCGCAGTCGTCTCTCGCGGGCAGACACAACCGCTGATCGCCACCCAAGGGTATGAGCCAGCCAACAGGCGCACGGTGACGGAAGTTTCCGGGCTGGTTCGGCGCGCGACTGCGATGCAGGGGCAATATGCCCAGATCATTCAACGCGAATTCATCACCAGCGCACAAGAGCCACATCGGCAGCGATAGACTGGCCCATGTAACAAAATCTTCACGACACCCGGCCTTGCAGGGTGTCTTTTTTCTGCCCGCGCCGAATGCGTCACAATTTGCCGAACAATTTAGGCAATTTGGCCTAAATCTCGCCAGATTCATGAACAATCTTCCATCTATAATCACCTTGCGCGGGGGTGAGGCGCGGCATGTCACGCATGGATTCGCCCACCACTTCGCGCAAGCAATTTCTGAGGAAGATCATGTCGAGCATCACTGAGGATCAATCGCAGCAGATCCGGGCCTGCACCGTTGCACGCAGCATTGAGGATTTTGATCTTCTGATAGAAGATATGGAAATGATTTTCGGCACGGCGTGGGGAAATCTGACATTCACCGAGACACTTGCCTTTCTCAAAACACCCGAATCCGCGCGGCTGGATTTGCTGGCCGTGGCGCTGGATGATGTGGATGAAGCGAATCTCACGCTCATCCGCTCTGTTATTGAGGCGGCAAGCGCAAAGAATATTCGCATTCTGCTGATTGCCGAGGCCCTTTCGCCCATTGTGCTGCATCAGCTTTTGCGCGCAGGGGCGCATGATTTTGTCCCCTACCCCTTGCCCGAAAACGCATTGCGCGATGCAATGGAAAAACTGCAAAAGGCCGCGCAGCCCGCCGCGATAGCCGCCCAGCCCAAAGTACAAACCGGCAAGCATGGCAGCATTCTCGCAGTGCATGCCCTTGCTGGCGGGGCGGGGGCCAGCACATTTTGCACAAATCTGGCTTGGGAATTGGCCACGCTTGCGGAGAAATCGAAAAAAACTGTCTGTATTCTGGATTTCGATTTCCAATCCGGCGCTGTTGCCACCTATCTTGACCAGCCGCGCACCGAAAAAGTTTACGAGCTTCTGTCTCAGACCAGCACAATGGACCAGGACGCGTTTTTTCTGGCCTTGCAACATGTGAAGGGAAAGCTGCATGTGCTGACAGCCCCCTCGGACATGCTGCCGCTGGATTTGCTGACACCGGATGAAATTCAGCGTGTGATCGCAATGGCGCGCGACCAGTTTGATTTCGTGCTTATCGATATGCCGCGCACAGTGGTGCATTGGACAGAAACTGTCATCACCATGGCTGATCTTTATTTCATCATGCTGGAGCTTGATCTGCGTTCGGCGCAGAACACCCTGCGCATGATCCGCGCCATGAAAGCCGATGGTATTGGCATGGAGAAATTCCGCTTCGTGCTGAACCGCGCCCCCAAATTCACCGATCTTTCGGGCAAATCGCGGGCAAAACGCATGGCGGAAAGCCTTGGGATAAGCTTTGCCCTGTCCCTGCCCGATGGCGGCCCGCAAATTCGCGATGCAAATGATCACGGGCTGCCACTGGCAGAATTCGCCCCCAAGAACGTTTTTCACAAAGAGCTTCAGAAATTCGCAACAGCCTTGTTCGAGGCCTCTGAACAGGCCTCCACAGCAGCGCAATAGGCAAAACCATGTTTTCAAGATATCGCAAGACAACCGGACAGACGCCGATCAAACCTGTGGAACCTGCCCCGGATCGCGGCTTGTCCCAACCTGCAAAGCCCCAGCCGGAACGACAGCAAAAGCTGATGACCCAACGCGCACTGAGCGGGCAACTGGCCGCACCCGACAGGGCAGAAGCGCGCAAACAGCGCCTCAACAGTGTGAAAGCCGATATTCACAAACGCTTGCTGGAGAACCTGAACCTCGCCGCATTGGAACATGCCAGCGAGGCGGAACTGCGCAGCGAGATTGGCACAATCGCAGCTGAGACGCTGACAGAGCTGGATGTTGTGCTCAATGGGGAAGAGCGCAAGATCCTCAATCAGGAACTGTATTATGAAGTTATGGGCCTTGGCCCACTGGAACCGCTGCTGCAAGATGACAGCGTGAATGACATTCTGGTAAACGGCCCCAAGCATGTCTTTGTCGAACGTGGCGGCAAACTGGAATTGACGGATGTAACCTTCCGAGATGAGCGCCATTTGCTGCGGATCATCGACAAGATTGTCTCCGCCGTGGGCCGCAGGGTGGATGAATCCACCCCCTATGTGGATGCCCGTTTGGCCGATGGATCGCGCTTCAATGCCATGATCCCCCCTGTTGCGGTAGATGGCGCGCTTGTTTCGATCCGGAAATTCAAGAAAGAGAAACTCAGCATTGCCGATCTTGTACGCTTTGGTGCCTTCTCGGAAGAAATGTCTCTTTATCTTGAAGCGGCAGTGGCCACGCGCCTGAATATCATCGTTTCAGGTGGAACAGGGTCGGGAAAAACCACAACTCTCAATGCGCTTTCCAGCTTTATCAGCAATGAAGAGCGCGTTCTGACCATCGAAGACACGGCTGAATTGCAGTTGCAACAGGTGCATGTTGGCCGCATGGAAAGCCGCCCGGCGAATATGGAAGGCAAGGGCGCAATCACCCAGCGGGACTGTTTGCGCAATGCGCTGCGAATGCGCCCTGACAGGATCATTCTGGGCGAAACGCGTGGCGAAGAAGTGATTGACATGTTGCAGGCCATGAACACAGGCCATGACGGTTCGATGACCACCATCCATGCCAACAGCGCACGCGATGGCATTAGCCGCCTTGAAAACATGGTTGCAATGGCCGGGCTGGAAATGCCGTTGCGGGCCGTGCGCGGGCAGATTGGATCAGCGATCAATCTGATTGTACAGGTCTCGCGCCTTCAGGATGGCTCGCGCCGCATGGTGTCAATCACCGAAGTGACAGGCATGGAAGGCGAGATCATCACCATGCAGGAGATTTTCCGCTTCGAGCGTACGGGGCTGGAGCCGGATGGCAGGATAGTTGGCCATTACACCGGAACCGGGCTGCGCTCGGCCTTCGCCGACAGGTTCCGCCGCTGGGGGTATGAATTGCCCGCAAGCATCTATGATGAAGTCGGACGGCGGAGATAGACATGACCACAGCTATCAGCCCACTGATTTATATTGCCATTTTCGCCGCTGTGCTTTTGCTTTTTGCTGGCATCTATCTTCTTGTCTTTGGCAAAAGCATCGAGCGCAATTCTGTGCTCAATCGCCGGATGGTGTTGATCGAAAAAGCGCGCGCCAAGAAAGATGTGCTGGAACAGTTGCGCAAAGAGCGCGCCTCGGCGGGCCGCAAAGGGGGCATCCCGATTTTTGGCACGCTTGAAGATCGCGTGCGCAAGGCCAATCTCAGCCTGTCACCGCAAAGCCTGATCCTGATGATGATCGGCGTGAGCGCGGCGATGATTGTGCTCCTTGGCCTGACGACGGCGGCAGAATTGTCCTTGCGTATAGTTGTAGGCGTGGCGTTGGGCTTTGGCGGCTGATTCATGTGGATCTCTGGCAAGGCCAAGAAGCGGATCGCAGCGATTGAAGAACAACTGCCCGAAGCAATTGATTTGATTGTGCGCAGCCTGCGCGTGGGCCACCCGCTTGCTGCGGCCTTGGCTATGGCGGGGGATGAATTGCCGGATCCGCTCGGCACAGAATTAGCGCTTATCTCGGATGAAATATCTTATGGCCGCGATGCAGGCGAGGCCCTTGCCGATTTCGCGGAACGCATTGATCTGCAAGACCTGCGGTTTCTGTCCATTGCAGTGATGATCCAACAGCGCTCTGGCGGCAATCTGGCCGAAATTCTGGACGGTTTGTCCAAAGTGGTGCGCGCAAGGTTCAAACTGTTTCGCCGCGTGCGCGCCATGACAGCAGAAGCCAAATGGTCGGGGATTTTCCTTTCCGGCTTTCCCATCGGCGCAATGATCATGATTCAGCTTCTCAAACCCGACTATTACGATGTGGCGAAAGAACACCCTCTTTTCATGCCGTTGGCCGTGGTGGTGTTCGGGTTTCTGCTGGTGAACGTGATCTATATGCGCAAGATGACGGACATCAAAATATGATCATTTCCTGATTTTGCGTCTCTGACAAAAGGCAGTTGCACTATGCTTGATTTCATTCGCGGCCCGATGGGTCTGATTGCACTGACAGGCACCGCCGCCATCATCTTGTTGGTGGTTGTGCTGCTGGCCATGATGCGGGCAGAGCGCGTTGATCCGATGCAGAAATTCACCGGCGAGGTGAAAGAAACCGCGAAGAAGCGCAGGCAAGACCCCGCCGCCCTGCGCCGCAAGACGGGCCGCGAATTCAAGGCATTGGAAAAATTCTCGCGTTTTCTGGAGCCTGAAAACCAGAACGAATTATCTGCCGCGCGCCAGAGGATGATTCAGGCCGGCTATCTGGGCAAGAATGCCGTGCGCGATTTCGCGGCCTTGCAATTCATCCTTGCCGTGCTGGGGGTATGCGTTTCGTTTCTGCTGGTCTATGTGCTTTTTCCAGAAACATTTGCCGGCCCTGTGATGATGGCAGTTGGGCTGCTGGCGCCCATGCTGATCGGGTATTTCGGCCCGCGCCGCTGGATCGAAAAACGTGTTGAGGCCCGCAAGGACGAGATCATTGCAGGCTTTCCCGATGCGTTGGATCTGATGCTGATTTGCGTGCAGGCCGGGCAATCGCTGGATCAATCGATCCAGCGTGTTTCCAGAGATATCCGCTCGGCCTATCCGGCGCTGGCCGAAGAATTTACAACTGTTGGCGAGCAGGTAAAGGCCGGGCGCGAGCGTTCAGAGGTTTTGCGCGAAATGGCAAAGCGTTGTGACGTCAGCGATATCAGCGCCTTCGTTACCGTGCTGGTACAGGCGGCAACCTACGGAACTTCGATGACAGAAGCGCTGCGCATCTTCTCTGCCGAAATGCGCGACAAGCGCATGATGCGTGCCGAAGAGAAGGCCAATCTCCTGCCAACAAAAATGACATTGGGCACGATGCTCTTTACCGTTCCGCCCTTGCTGATTATTCTTATCGGCCCGTCGGTTATCGCTGTGATGAGCGATCTTACCAGCGGCGCTATCACTTCAGGAATGTAGCCGTGAAACCTTTTGCGCTTGTTGTTTGCGGGGCCTTGGTGATGGGGTGCTCTGGCATGCCCCGGCCCGAAGCAAGCCTGTCGCTGGCTGGCGCGGGGCCAGACCAGCTTGGGACAACCGCAGCGCGCGGCCCGGATGTGCCAGATGCGGTAGACGGGTTGATCGTGGGTCACAGGGCGATGGCGGCGGGCGAGTATGAAATCGCGCTGCGCGCTTATCATCGCGCGGCGGCCACACAGGGGGCAAGTGTGGATGTGCTTTCGGCCATAGGTTCGGCCAATTTGCGGCTGGGGCGGGTACAACAGGCCGAACAGGATTTGCGGCGCGCACTGGAACAAGACCAGCGTTTTGTGCCTGCGCATAACAATCTGGGCGTGGTCTTGGCAGAACAGGGCAAATGGGGCGAGGCAAGCTTGCATTTTCGCAACGCTTTTATCCATGATGCCGGGCGCTCGCCAGAGATTCAGCGCAATTTACGTTTAGCAATCGAAAAGTCACAAGAAACCGTTTATGGTGATGGAGAGGCATTTCAGCTTTTGCTGATGCGGCGCGGGCAAGGCAGGTATCTGCTCTTGTCCACGCCATTATAAGAGCAGTGAGGACGCAAAAATGCGCCACCCCGGATTGATTGCGCTGCTTTCTGGCAGTGTGTTTTTGCTGGCCGCCTGTCAGGACAGCAGCCAGAAAAATGTGGCCCGCGCCATCGACAGTGTGACAGCGATAGATTCGCAGAACATGGCGGATCTGATGCTTGCTGCTGGCAACCCGGAAGAGGCCGTGGCGTATTTCAGTGCTCAGGCGGAACGCAACCCGGCCGAAATTCGCAATCAGCGCGGCTTGGCGCGCTCGCTTGTGCGCGCGGGCCGAAGTGCCGAGGCGCTGCCCGTCTGGCGCGCGGTTATCGCCCATCCCCAAGCCGAGAATGATGACCGCGTGATGCTGGCAGATACCTATATCCGCACCAATGACTGGGCCAATGCGGAAAAGACGCTGAATGCCAT
Source organism: Roseinatronobacter sp. (assembly GCA_022565265.1). Taxonomy (GTDB): domain Bacteria; phylum Pseudomonadota; class Alphaproteobacteria; order Rhodobacterales; family Rhodobacteraceae; genus Roseinatronobacter. The sequence goes on from JAIUNA010000013.1 coordinate 15,106, forward strand.
CCCCCCCACGCATGAAACCTTTGATCGCTACCGGCTGGAAGCGATGATCGCGGATAGCAAAAAGCAATGGGATCGCGCGGATCATTTTTATGAAACCGCCACAGGGCTGACAACGCGGCCTGCCAGCGTGTTCAACAACTGGGGCTTTTCCAAGCTGACGCGCGGCAACCCGCGCGAGGCAGAGCGGCTGTTCATGCAAGCGCTTCAGCATGAACCAGAAATGTTTACCGCCAAAAACAACCTTGTTCTCGCCCGTGCAGGCCAGGGCAATTACAGCCTGCCGATGGTACGCATGACCCAGCGCGAAAAGGCGATGTTGCTATATACAATGGCAATTGCGGCAATCCGCAAAGGGGATACCACCATTGGGCGCACATTGCTGCAAGAGGCCATAGACACCCATCCGCAGCATTATGACGAAGCCGTGCGCGCATTGCGCGCGCTTGATGGTGGTGGGGCGCTGTGATGCTGCTTTCCGCCCATGCCGCCCTCTGGTTTTTGCCCTTCGTGCTGCCGCTTGCTCTCTGGGTGGCGTGGAGCGATATGAAATGGATGAAAATCCATAATCATGCTGTGCTTGCGCTGGTGGCTGTCTATCTGGTGATCGGGCTGTTTGTGCTGCCGTTTCAAACCTGGGCTTGGGGCTGGGCCAATCTTGCCGTGGTGCTGGCGGTTGGCTTTGTGCTTTCGATGGTGGGTGTGATCGGCGCAGGGGACGCAAAATTTGCGGCAGCCATGGCCCCTTTCATTGCCATTGGCGATCTGAGCCTGTTCTTGTTGCTGTTAAGCTGCGTTACCGTGGTCAGCTTTGTGGCCCATCGTCTGGCCCGGCGCATTGCAAAATTGCGTGCCCTTGCGCCAGATTGGGAAAGCTGGCACCGGCGCGATTTTCCCATGGGTTTGGCTCTGGGGCCAAGCTTGCTGTTCTATATCTGTCTTGCAACCCTTTTTGGTCATGCATCAGTTTAGCAAAATATTTGCAACTTGCACTGTAGTCATGACGCATGTGTGAAGCCTTATTGAGATGAATATTCAAAGCGTCCCGGCATTCTCTCCGCCCCCCATAAGGAGCATTGACGCAACAGGGCTTGAGCCTGTTTTGATGCGCGACATTCTGTTGAAAACAATTTTCCGAATGTCACTGTTTCGAATCACGGATATTGCCCGCGCGATCTGCCTGCCCATCCCTCAGACAATCGAACTGGTGGACAGTGCGCGGGCGGGCCAGTTGATCGAAGCTGTGGCCAGTGCCCCCGGCAGCACCGGTTCCGAAGCGCGGTTTCAACTGACAGAATCCGGCAAAGCCCGCGCGCTGGATGCGCTGACACAGTCGGAATATTACGGCGCAATGCCCGTACCGCTTTCCGTTTATGAAAAGCAGATCAAGGCGCAGACAATCCGCAATATCCAGATTACGCGCAGGCAACTTCAGATTGCGATGGGTGAATTGGTTTTGCCCCCCAGCTTGCTTGATGATCTTGGCCCTGCTGTCAGTTCGGGCCGCTCTATCCTGCTCTATGGGCCACCGGGCAATGGGAAATCATCCATCTCCAACGGTATCCGCGCGGCCATGGGCGACAAGATTTATGTACCGCGCGCGGTTGTGCATGCAGGCCAGATCATCAGTGTGTATGATCCCATTGTGCATACCATCGCAGAGCGGTCGGATGATAACCCCTCGCTTTTGCGCCAATCTGGCAACCGCTTTGACAATCGCTATGTCTATTGCGAAAGGCCCACCGTCATCACGGGCGGCGAATTGACGCTGGATATGCTGGATCTGAAATTCAACCCCGTTTCCCGCACCTATCAGGCACCCTTGCAGTTCAAGGCGACTGGCGGCGTTTTCATCATCGACGATCTGGGCAGACAGGAAGAGCCGCCCCAAGCCATCGTGAACCGCTGGATCGTGCCGATGGAGATGAATTACGACATCCTTGCCCTGCAATCGGGCGAGAAATTCATTGTTCCCTTTGATACGCTGGTCATCTTCTCAACCAACTTTCACCCCAACGAGATTTTTGATCAGGCCGCCTTGCGCCGGATTTTCTACAAGATCAAAATAGACGGGCCAAACCAGACCGATTTTCTGAAAATCTTTGCCCTTGTTGCCAAGAAGCGCCGGATTGCACTGGATGAGGCCAGCATCATCCACCTGATGAAGCATAAATACCCCACCATCAACAATGTCTATTCCAACTATCAGCCAGTTTTCCTGATAGATCAGATGATCGCCATCTGCGACTTCGAGGGCCAGCCGCGCCACATGTCGCCCGGCCTGATTGATCGGGCTTGGAAAAACATGTTTGTTCAGGCCGAAACGATCATTCGCTGAAACGCGGTTTCACGATGCCGGTTTTCACGATGCCGGGCCGCAGGCGTAGCGCGGCGCGCGCTACCCTATTTCTGCCGCACGCGCTTCCAGAACATCAAAGGGCACGCCCGGCTCTGCCTTCGCGCAGCGGATCACAAGAGATGTCTTGACGGTTATCACATTATCTCCGGCCAGAAATTCCTCTGTCAGAAAGCGCTGAAAGCTGGACAGATCAGGCGCAACACATTTGAGGATGAAATCAATCTCGCCATTGAGCATGTGACATTCGCGCACAAGCGGCCAGTCGCGGCATCGCTGCTCAAACCGCGCCAGATCGGCCTCGGCCTGCGAATTCAGCCCGACACTGGCAAAGCCCTGAACCTCAAAGCCCAGATCGCGCGCATTTACTTGCGCATGATACCCCCGAATAAAGCCCGATTCCTCCAGCGCGCGCACGCGGCGCAGGCATGGCGGCGCCGAAATTCCCACGCGCTTGGCCAATTCCACATTGGTCATGCGCCCATCTGCCTGCAACTCTGCCAGAATCTTGCGATCAATCGGATCAAGCTTACCGCCTGACATGCTCTTACTCCCATTTTTGCACTTCTTTACGCATCAAGCCGACGTTGCGCAATAATATTTCAAACAAGCGCAATAATTTTAGGCATGCAATTGTATGCGCCCTGCCCTCTTGTGCTGGCTGCGTGAGCGCTTAGATTGCGCCTCGACACTGGAAATGGAGACTGAACGCATGAGCGATACGCGCCATACACGGCTTTTGATCATCGGCTCTGGCCCTGCCGGATATACCGCCGCCGTCTATGCGGCGCGCGCAATGTTGGAGCCTGTGCTGGTGCAGGGCATTCAACCGGGCGGGCAATTGACGATCACCACAGAGGTGGAAAACTGGCCCGGCGATACAATGGTCACAGGCCCCGATCTGATGGTGCGGATGGAAGCGCATGCCAAGGAGATGGGGACAGAGATCATTTCCGACCATATCTCCGCGCTCGATCTCTCGGCCCGCCCCTTCACAGCCACGGGCGATAGCGGCACAACCTATACCGCCGATGCTGTGGTGCTGGCCACAGGCGCGCAAGCGCGCTGGCTTGGCCTGCCCTCGGAAGAGAAATACAAGGGCATGGGCGTATCTGCCTGCGCCACCTGTGACGGGTTTTTCTACCGCGGCAAAGAGGTGGTTGTGGTGGGCGGCGGCAATACTGCTGTGGAAGAGGCGCTGTTTCTGACCAATTTCGCGTCCAAGGTCACGCTTGTGCATCGCCGTGACAGCCTGCGCGCTGAAAAGATTTTGCAACATCGCCTGTTCAACCATCACAAGGTGCAAGTGATCTGGGATCACGGGCTGGACGAGGTTCTGGGCGATCAGGGCGCACCGGGGGTTGAGGGGGTGCGCCTGCGTCATGTGGCAACGGGTGAGGTGCAGGAAATCGCCTGCGCGGGTGTGTTTATCGCCATCGGCCATAGCCCGGCCAGTGCCTTGGTGAAAGATCAGCTAAAAATGCAAGAGGGCGGCTATGTCTGGGTCGAACCCGGCAGCACGCGTACCTCTGTGCCCGGTGTGTTTGCTGCGGGCGATCTGACAGATCACACCTACCGCCAAGCCGTGACCAGCGCAGGCATGGGCTGCATGGCCGCGCTGGATGCCGAGAAATTTCTGGCCGGGCATGGTTGAAGCAATTTCAGAAAAAGTTGATACACTTTTTCGGTTCGACAGTGCGACAAAACACAGGGTCGCAGATTAGCGGATAATCGGCTCTAGCGGGTCATAGAGGGCGCGGCCATCCCATGCGGCTGCGCCCCATGCGATTTCGGGCAATGTGTCGGGCTTGTAGCGCAAACCGCGCAATTCCGCCTCTGTCACAAAGCGGCGCGCAGTAACAATACCCGTAGGGTCGCGCCATGGCTGATCAGGCTGGCCACCGATAATCTGGGCCTGAAAATAGATATCCACCTGATGGAAACTGCCCGCAGGGTCGTGAAATTCATTCACCAGACAGGGCGCGCCAATGGCAATCTGCAACCCGCATTCCTCGAAAATTTCGCGGCGCAAATTGTCATGCAGCGATGCGCCACGCTCCACCCCGCCGCCGGGCGCGCACCAGAGATCACTTGTCCCATCAGGCCATGCATTCACAATCAACAGCCTGTCATGATGCAGAATAACGGCCCTAACGGCCAATCGCGGAGATGTCATCTGGCCCTTGCCCCTTCTGGTATTGGCCCTGAATTATCCCTATATTCGCGCCATGAAAACATGTCTTGCTGCCTTTTGCCTGCTGCCCTTGCCCGCTATGGCCGATTGCGTGGTGTTGCTGCATGGGTTGGCGCGGTCTGAAAACTCCATGCTGGTCATGGAAGAAACCCTCAAGCTGCATGGCTATGATGTGGTCAATCATGGCTACCCCTCGCGCGCGGCGCGGATTTCTGAGCTGATGGAGCATGTCGGAATTGCCGTGGCAGAATGCCCGCCGGGGCCTGTGCATTTTGTCACCCATTCGATGGGGGGTATTCTGGCGCGGGGCTGGCTGGCACGGAACCGGCCCGAAACCCTTGGGCGTGTGGTCATGATGGCGCCGCCCAATCACGGGTCAGAATTGGTGGATTTCTTCTCGGATATCGAGGCGTTTTCGTGGATCAATGGCCCCGCCGGGCTGGAACTGGGCACACATCAAGAGGCAACGCCAAATTTGCTGCCCGAATTTGCGGATTATGAACTGGGCATTATCGCGGGGGATGTATCGCTCAATCCGCTCGCCTCGGCGCTGATTGAGGGGGATGACGATGGCAAGGTCTCTGTCGAAAGCACAAAACTGGCGGGAATGAAGGATCATATCGTGCTGAATGTGTCGCATACATTCATGATGAACAACCCTATGGTGATTGCCGAAACACTGGAATTCCTGCGCAATGGCACTTTTGATCATGGCATGACCTTTGGAAATGCGCTGCGCAAGCTGGCCAATCCGTAAGCTATTCTTCGAATAACCGGCCCTGCACCACGGGGGCGGGGGCAGCCAAGCCCAGATGCACCCATGCCTTTGCCGCCAGCATCCGCCCGCGCGGTGTACGCGCGATAAGGCCCTGTTGCAGCAAGAATGGCTCTATCACCTCTTCGATCGCATCGCGCGCCTCTGACAGGGCAGCGGCGATGGTTTCTACCCCGACAGGGCCGCCACCATAATTTTCCGCCAGCAATGCCAGATAGCGCCGATCTGCGCCATCCAAGCCCAGATGATCCACGCCAAGCCGCGTAAGCGCGCTGTCGGCCAGAACCTGTGTCAGCCGCCCATCCCCTTCCACCAGCGCAAAATCCACCACACGGCGCAACAGCCGCCCGGCAATGCGCGGCGTGCCGCGCGCGCGCCGTGCCACTTCGCGCACGCCTTCATCTTCTGCCTTTATGCCCAATAGCCGCGCGCCGCGTGCAACGATATGGCATAATTCGGCTTCCGTATAAAATTGCAGCCGTGTGGGAATGCCAAAACGGTCGCGCAGAGGGGTTGTCAGCAATCCAAGCCGCGTTGTGGCCCCCACCAGCGTAAAGGGCTGCAATTCAATACGCACCGTGCGCGCCGCTGGCCCTTCGCCGATGACCAGATCAAGCTGGAAATCCTCCATCGCGGGGTAAAGCACTTCTTCCACAGCCGGGTTCAGGCGGTGGATTTCGTCAATGAACAGCACATCACGCGCTTCCAGATTTGTCAGGATCGCGGCCAGATCACCGGCTTTGGCCAGCACTGGCCCCGATGTCATGCGAAAGCCCACACCCAATTCGCGCGCCATGATCTGCGCCAGCGTGGTCTTGCCCAAACCGGGCGGGCCATAAAACAGCGTGTGATCCATCGCCTCGCCCCGCATGCGGGCCGATTGGATGAAAACGCGCAAATTGGCGCGCGCCTCTTGCTGGCCGATAAATTCGTCCAAACCCTGCGGACGCAAGGCGCGGTCAAGCTCTGGGCTGTCACCCGGCAGATCATCACCGCGCAGGCTGGGATCAGGAGTGCTCATGGATCAGCCTTTCGGGGCAAGCAGGCGCAATGCTGCACGGATCAGGGTTGCGGCATCGGCCTCTGGCGCTGTGGCCTGCGCCTCTGCTACGGCGCGGGCGGCATCTGAGGGGGCATAGCCCAGATTGGCCAAGGCCGACATGGCATCTGCCGTGGCGCTGCTGGCAGGCGCGGCCACAGGGCTGGCGCGGCGCGGCGCGGCGGGTGCGGCGGGTTCGGATTGGGGCACTGCTGCGGCAGGGGCGGCGGCCGGGCTTTCGACCAGCCCCATAAGCGCGGGCGCCTTGTCTTTCAACTCATTGGCAATGCGCAAGGCCAGTTTCGGCCCCACACCGGGGGCTTTGCGCAGCGCCGCGCTATCGCCCAGCGCAATCGCGCGCGCCACCCCTTCCGGCCCCAAAGCCCCCAAGATGGCCAGGGATGCTTTTGCCCCTACCCCTTGAACAGAGGTCAGCACCCGGTGCCATTCTTTCTCCAGCAATGTTGGAAAGCCATAAAGCTGCATCAAATCTTCGCGCACCACCAATTCGGTATAAAGTGCTGCCACTTCACCCCGGCCCGGCAATTGCATCAGCGTGCGATCGGAAACATAGACGATATAGCCAACCCCGCGCACATCCAGCAGCACATGATCAAGGCCGCGCATATCCACCACGCCTGTCAGCTTGCCAATCATGCCCGATACCCCCCCAGCGCCAAGGCGCGGGCTGATTGTGCATGAAAGGCATGGCAAATGGCAATTGCCAAGGCATCGGCCGCATCCGGCCCCGCGATCTGCACGCCGGGAAGCTGCATGCGCACCATATGTTCCACCTGCTCTTTCGCGGCCTTGCCCACACCCACCACGGCTTTTTTAACGGCATTGGGCGCATATTCCCCCACCTCCAGCCCTGCTTGGGCAGGAACCAGCAGCGCTATGCCGCGCGCAGAGCCAAGCTTGAGCGTGGCAACTGCGTCTTTATTGACGAAAGTCTGTTCAACTGCCGCTGTCATGGGCTGATACTGGGCCACCACAAGGGTAAGTTGCTGGTGCAGATCCAGCAGGCGGGCAGCCAATGTGGCCGTGGCGTCTGAATGGCACACGCCATTTGCGACATGGCGCAGGCGGCTTCCATCGGCCTCGATCACGCCCCAGCCAAGGTTGCGCAAGCCTGGGTCAATACCAATCACGCGCATCGCCGCCCCGGATTTCAGATGTTTCTGCTCTGGCCAAGGGTTAGCACGAAAAGCGAACATCTGCCAAGCCCTTCTGGCTTGCGCCCCGGTTTTGCGGGCTATGGCAGCTATGCTGCGGCTGCATAGTGGCCTTGCGTTTTATCATTCTACTCTTGCGGATGATTTATGCGTATCTGCTGTCAGACCGCACAAAATGCAGGCGGTTTGAAAACCCACCCATGGAGACCACAATGACCTTCTACGCACATAGCCGTTCGCATACGGAACAAGTGCTCGCCGGTTTCCAGGGCCTGTCGCTTGGCGCATTGATCGCCACCCTCAAGACCTGGAACGACGAACGCATTACCCGCCGCGAATTGAACGCCCTGTCTGACCGCGAGCTTGCCGATATCGGCCTGAGCCGCTCTGACATAGACATGGTGGCAAGAGGCCAGCGCTAAGCGCCACCTTGCCCCGAAGTTTCCGAAAAAGCCGCCCGAAGGGGCGGCTTTTTCAGTCGGTCAATTGCAGCACTGCTCTGGGCGGGGCCGCATCCAGAGGCTTTGGCGCGTTTTCATCGGGCAGAACGGGCGCAAGCGCGGTGTCCTGCCCGCTTTGCTCTGCGCGGGTTGGTGTTACAGAATCCGTGCCGCGTATTGGCGGCGCAGAAGCTTGAACAGGCGCGCGCGCGGGCAGGATGGGCGCCAGCATGGCTGCAAGTTCGGTTGAAATCGGGTCTGGCCCCAGCAAGCGCGCGGCCAAGGTATCGGGCGGTTGCCCCACCACAACCGAGCCGACAATTCGCGCGTAACCGGCCTGCCCCTCGTAAGCGATCACGAAACTTTTGAGCAACAGCAGCCCCAGAGCAAGCACCGCAAAACTGCCCAGCAACCCAGCCAGAACAGCCATTCGGCGCTTGCGGTAATAGGCGCGCACTTTCGGGCTTTGATCGAAATGCTTGCGCATGAGATCAAGCCGCCGCTCTTCAAACCCGGTTCTCTGGTCTACCGACATTCCTGTGCCCCATTTTTCGCGCTTGGCCCTTACGGGCCGCAGTTTTGCGAAGTCTAGCGCAAGATTTTGGCAAAAAAGCGGCGCGCGGCAATGGCAGCGGGGCCAAGCCCGCGCATATTCACCCGCGCAAGGTTGCACGGCACACAGCGGCCACAAGCGCCGCCACACTAGAGCATGTCTTTTTGCGCAAAACTGGGAACCGGTTTTGCGCAAAAAGACATGCAGTCACTTAAGGTTAGAGTGGGTCGCGTGCATGCGAATGAACGCGGCACGCTCTGAACAGCGGCCTTAGCGACGCAGCGTCAGCGTGGCCCATTCGCCAATATCTTCGCGGTGATGCAGGCTGAACCCCGCCTCCAGATAGGCCGCCAGAACGGCCTCTGCCTGCTCTACCAATAGCCCGGACAGAATGGCATGGCCGCCCGGCGCGATGACGCGGCCCATATCAGGGGCCAGCGCGATAAGCGGGCCCATCAGGATATTGGCAAAGACCAGATCAAACGGGGCTGCATCTTGCAAGACAGGGTGATCAAACCCTGTTGCTTCCAGACAGGTAACACGGCC
>JAIUNA010000014.1 GCA_022565265.1 Roseinatronobacter sp.
AAACCGACGCAGAAGCCAAGGCGCTGTTGAAGAATTTCAACATGCCCTTCAACAGCTGACGCGAGAGGGAGAGAACCAATGGCTAAAAAAGCAATGGTCGAGCGCGAAAAGAAGCGTCAGAAGCTGGTGGCAAAATATGCTTCCAAGCGTGCTGAGCTGAAAGCTATCGCTGCCGACGCCGAACGCCCGATGGAAGAGCGTTTCAAGGCCAACCTGAAACTGGCACAGCTGCCGCGCAATTCTTCCGAAACGCGCTTGCACAACCGCTGCCAGCTGACGGGCCGCCCGAAAGCTTACTATCGCAAACTGAAACTGTCGCGGATCGCGCTGCGGGATCTGGCCTCGAAGGGCCAAATCCCCGGCATGGTCAAGTCGAGCTGGTAAGGAGATCGCAAGATGATGAACGATCCTCTCGGCGATATGCTGACCCGTATCCGCAACGCGCAGATGCGCGGCAAATCCACCGTACGCACACCGGCGTCCAAGCTGCGCGCTTGGGTTCTGGATGTGCTGAAGGACGAAGGCTATATCCGTGGTTATGAGAATGTGACCTCTGAGTCCGGCCATGCGGAACTGGAAATCTCGCTGAAATATGCAGATGGCCAGCCCGTGATCCGCGAACTCAAGCGTATCTCGAAGCCCGGTCGCCGTGTCTATTCCGGTGTTCGTGAAATTCCACATGTCCGTAACGGGCTGGGGATTTCGGTGGTCTCTACGCCCAAGGGCGTGATGTCCGATGCAGCAGCACGCGCCGCCAATGTTGGTGGCGAAGTGCTCTGCCGTGTGTTCTGAGGAGGGCTGAGATGTCTCGTATTGGCAAGAAGCCTGTCGAACTGCCAACCGGCGTATCGGCTCAGGTCAAGGGCCAGACCATCGAGGTCAAAGGCCCGAAGGGAACCCGCAGCTTCACCGCTGGTGATGATGTGGATATCATCCTTGATGGCAATGTTGTGTCGGTTAAGCCGCGTGGCCTGTCCAAGCGTGCGCGCCAGCAATGGGGCATGACCCGTTCGATGGTGGCAAACCTCGCACAGGGCTTGACCGGTGGGTTCAAGAAAGAGCTTGAACTGGTTGGCGTTGGGTATCGTGCTGCAATGCAGGGCGCGGATCTGAAGCTTTCTCTTGGCTATAGCCATGAGGTGATCTTCAAGGTTCCGGCTGGCATTACAGTAACAACACCGAAACAGACCGAGATCGTTGTGGAAGGGATTGACCAGCAGCTTGTTGGGGAAACCGCCGCGAATATCCGCAAATGGCGCGCGCCAGAACCCTATAAGGGCAAGGGCATTCGCTACAAGGATGAGTATATCTTCCGCAAGGAAGGCAAGAAGAAGTAAGGGCGCGACAGATGGCGAACACAAAGCAAAAGCTGTTCCAGAAACGCCGCTTGCGCGTGCGGAACAAACTCAAGAAAACGGCCAATGGGCGTGCGCGCCTGTCGGTTCACCGTTCAAACAAGAATATCAGCGTCCAGCTGATAGACGATGTGAATGGCGTAACCCTGGCCTCGGCCTCGACGCTCGAAAAGGATTTCGGGCTGGTGGGAACCAACAACAAGGACGCTGCTGCCAAGGTTGGCACCGCGATTGCCGAACGTGCCAACGCCGCCGGGATCGAGGAATGCTATTTCGACCGCGGTGGTTTCATCTTTCACGGCAAGGTGAAGGCTCTGGCCGACGCTGCGCGTTATGGCGGCCTTAAGTTCTGAGGAGACGATTAGGGCAGAGAGAGAAAACCGCCGGGAGCGCCGCGACGATCGTCGTGACCGCGATGAAACCCCGGAATTCGCCGATCGTCTGGTTGCGATCAACCGTGTGTCGAAAACCGTGAAAGGCGGCAAACGCTTCGGCTTTGCAGCTTTGGTGGTGGTAGGCGATCAGCGCGGCCGCGTTGGGTTTGGCAAGGGCAAGGCGAAAGAAGTGCCCGAAGCCATCCGCAAGGCGACCGAGCAGGCCAAGCGCCAGATGATCCGCGTTCCGCTGCGCGATGGTCGCACGCTGCACCATGACATCGAAGGCCGCCACGGTGCGGGCAAGGTGATCATGCGTCAGGCCGTGCCGGGGACAGGTATCATCGCCGGTGGCCCAATGCGCGCCGTGTTCGAGATGTTGGGCCTGCAAGATGTTGTGGCAAAGTCGCAAGGCAGCCAGAACCCCTATAACATGGTTCGGGCTACGTTTGACGCGCTGCGCGCATCATCCAGCCCGCGTCAGGTGGCGCAGCGTCGTGGCAAGAAGGTTGCGGATATCCTGCGCAAGCCTGAAGCCGAAACCGTTGACGCATAAGCGGAGTTGAGAGCAATGGCAAAAACCATCGTCGTCAAGCAGATCGGCTCGCCGATCCGCCGCCCCGCCGTCCAGCGCGCGACCCTGAAAGGGTTGGGCTTGGACAAGATGCACCGCACCCGCGAGTTGGAAGATACACCTTCCGTGCGCGGCATGGTAAATTCTGTGCCCCATCTGGTGCAGATCATCGAAGAGCGTGGCTAAACCGATTTGAGGGGTGCGTGCATGGTGCGCACCCCACGCCAGCATCAAACGCCGTGTTGCCCTGATCCGTCGCTGGCAGGGTGGTCCGGCACAAGGAGAAGCGACATGAAACTGAATGAACTGCACGACAATCCCGGCGCCACCAAAACCAAGAAGCGCGTTGCGCGCGGCCCCGGTTCGGGCAAGGGTAAAACTGCTGGCCGTGGTATCAAGGGCCAGAAATCGCGTTCGGGTGTGGCGATCAATTCCTATGAAGGCGGCCAGATGCCGCTTTATATGCGTCTGCCCAAGCGTGGCTTCAACAAGCCAAACCGCAAGGCTTTCGCAGTTGTCAATCTGGGCCTGATCGAGAAATTCATCACTGAGGGCAAGCTGGACGCCGCAAATGCGATCACCGAAGATGCGCTGGTTGCATCCGGTCTGGTGCGCCGCAAGCTGGACGGTGTGCGCGTTCTTGCCAAGGGCGAGATTGCCGCGAAGATCACATTGCAGGTAACAGGCGCGTCCAAATCCGCAGTGGAAGCTGTGGAAAAAGCGGGTGGCAAGGTGGAATTTGTCGAACCTTCCGCGAAAAAGGAAGCGGCGGCAGCCGAATAATGGTTGTGGGGGGCGCATTCGCCCCTTACATCATCCGCTAAAGGGTTTTCGCGCCGCCGACCGCAACCCGGTCTGGCGGCGTTGACATGAGAGATAGAGAGACGCGAATGGCATCTGCTTCTGACTCACTCGCAGCCAATACAAGTTGGGGCGCATTGGCCAAGGCCACCGATCTGCGCCGCCGCATCTTTTTTGCGCTGGGGCTTTTGATTGTCTACCGCATCGGCACCTATATTCCGGTTCCCGGCATTGATGGCGTTGCGCTGCGCGAATTCATGGACGAAGCGGCCGCCGGGCTAGGCGGCATGCTGAATATGTTCACAGGCGGCGCGATCAGCCGCATGGGTATATTTGCGCTTGGCATCATGCCGTATATTTCCGCCGCCATTATCGTGCAGCTTGTCGGCGCGATGTATGAGCCATGGAAACAACTGAAAAAAGAAGGCGAAATGGGGCGGCGCAAGCTCAACCAGTATACGCGCTATCTGACAGTGATTCTGGCCACAGGGCAATCCTACGGCCTTGCTGTCTCGCTAGAAGCGGGCGATCTGGCCACCGATCCGGGCTGGTTTTTCCGCTCTGCCGTGGTGATTACGCTTGTGGGCGGCACCATGTTCCTGATGTGGCTGGGCGAGCAGATTACCGAGCGCGGCATTGGCAACGGTATTTCGCTGATCATCTTTGTTGGCATCATTGCTGAAATTCCCGCTGCACTGGCGCAGTTTTTCAGCCAAGGCCGGACGGGTGACATTTCGCCTGCGGTTATCATCGGTGTGATTGTGATGGTGATAGCCACCATTGCCTTTGTGGTGTTCATGGAGCGCGCGATCCGCAAGATCACGATCCAGTATCCGCGCCGTCAGGTGGGGATGAAGGTGTTTGACGGTGGCGCTTCGCATCTGCCGATCAAGGTGAACCCGGCCAATGTGATTCCGGCGATCTTTGCCTCGTCGCTGTTGCTGTTGCCCACCACGATTGCCACATTCTCCGGCAATTCGCAAAGCGAGGTTATGGCCACGATCCTTGCCTATTTCGGCCCCGGACAGCCTGCATATCTGGCGTTCTTCACGCTGATGATTGTGTTCTTCACCTTCTTTTACACACAGAATGTGTCTTTCAAGACAGATGATGTGGCGGAGAATCTGAAAAACCAAAATGGGTTTATTCCCGGTATCCGGCCCGGCAAGCGCACAGAGGAATATCTGGATTACGTTGTCACCCGGATTGTGACTGTGGGTGCGATCTATCTGGAGGCGGTGTGTCTGCTGCCTGAAATTCTGCGCGGGCAGTTGGCGATTCCGTTCTATTTTGGCGGGACATCGGTGCTGATTGTGGTGTCGGTGACGATGGATACAATCAACCGTGTGCAATCGCATCTGGTGGCGCATCAATATGAAGGGCTGCTGGAGAAATCGCAGCTGCGCGGCAAGGGGCGCAAGCGCCCTGCCGATGGCAAGCCCAAGGCACCATCCCGCCGCTAGGGCGCGGTCTCAGCAACAAAGACAGGGCAGGGGCCGTTCTGGCCCCTGTCTTTTTTGAGAAACCTATGTTCTGCAACCCTGGCTCTTGACGCGGGCCGCAAAAGAACATAGGCGAAAACCTCGATGTCGAATCGCGCCTCAGGTTTGGGGCGTGTTTCATTTTGGATGCACGCGGGCATATGGCCCGTGTTGTGAAAAAAGGTTCTGGCATTACGGAACCGCAACGAAAGGAAGACCCCGCGTGGCACGTATTGCTGGCGTTAATATCCCCACGGGAAAGCGCGTTGTTATCGCGCTGACCTATATTCACGGCATTGGGCCGAAAGCTGCGGAAGAAATCTGCACCTCTGTCGGAATTGATCTGACCCGCCGTGTGAATGAGCTTTCTGACGCTGAAGTGCTGTCAGTTCGTGAACATATCGATGCGAATTACACTGTCGAGGGCGATCTTCGCCGCGAAGTGCAGATGAACATCAAATCCATGATGGACATGGGTTCATATCGCGGTCTGCGTCATCGTCGTAACCTGCCTGTGCGCGGCCAGCGCACCCACACCAATGCGCGCACGCGCAAAGGCCCGGCAAAAGCCATTGCCGGCAAGAAGAAATAAGGGGAGGGCAGGTCTATGGCTCGTGACAAGACGCGCGTTAAGCGCAAAGTCCGTAAGAATATCGCTGCTGGCGTTGCACATGTGAATTCCAGCTTCAACAACACGAAAATTTTGATTTCTGACGTGCAGGGCAATGCCATTTCATGGTCATCCGCTGGCACTATGGGTTTCAAAGGCTCGCGCAAATCTACACCCTATGCAGCCCAGCTGGCGGCAGAGGATGCAGGCAAAAAAGCGCAGGAACATGGCGTCAAGACGCTGGAAGTTGAAGTTCAAGGCCCCGGTTCGGGCCGTGAATCTGCTTTGCGCGCGCTGGCTGCTGCCGGGTTTAACATCACTTCTATCCGCGATGTAACCCCGATGGCCCATAATGGCTGCCGCCCGCCAAAGCGCCGCCGCGTCTGATTTCAGACAGATACTTGTCAGGCCGCGTAATCTGCGCGGCCTGATTACGTCATTTTAGATCCTCGGGCGTTGCCGCGTTACGGACATGGCGCTGCAACAGGAATGGAGGCGACACGCATGATCCACAAAAATTGGCAGGAATTGTTCAAGCCCGCGCAACTGGAGGTCAAACCCGGCGCTGACCCGATGCGTCAGGCGGTGGTGGTTGCCGAACCGCTGGAGCGCGGTTTTGGCCTCACATTGGGCAATGCGCTGCGCCGCGTGCTGATGTCGTCGCTGCAAGGCGCGGCCATCACATCTGTGCAGATTGACAATGTATTGCATGAGTTTTCCTCTGTGCCCGGTGTGCGCGAGGATGTGACAGATATCGTGTTGAACCTGAAAACCGTGGCTTTGCGGATGGATGTTGAAGGGCCAAAGCGGCTGTCAATCTCTGCGCAGGGGCCGGGCGTTGTGCGCGCAGGCGATATTCAGACATCTGCCGGAATTGAAGTGCTGAACAAGGAGCAGGTTATCTGCCACCTTGATGATGGCGCTTCGGTTTACATGGAACTGACGGTCAATACCGGCAAAGGCTATGTCGCTGCAGATAAAAACCGCCCCGAAGATGCGCCAATCGGGCTGATCCCGATCGATGCGATCTTCTCGCCAGTGAAAAAGGCCAGCTATGAAGTGCAGCCCACCCGTGAGGGCCAGGTGCTGGATTATGACAAGCTGACCATGAAAGTGGAAACAGACGGCTCTGTCAGTGCGGAAGATGCCGTGGCCTATGCCGCGCGTATTCTGCAAGACCAGCTGCAAATCTTCGTCAATTTCGACGAGCCTGAATCGGCTGGCTCGAAAGACGATGATGACGGTCTGGAATTCAACCCGCTGCTGCTGAAGAAAGTGGACGAGTTGGAGCTTTCGGTGCGTTCTGCAAACTGCCTCAAGAACGACAATATCGTGTATATTGGCGATCTGATTCAGAAAACAGAGGCCGAAATGCTGCGCACCCCGAATTTCGGTCGCAAATCCTTGAACGAGATCAAGGAAGTGCTGTCGGGCATGGGGCTGCATCTGGGCATGGATGTTGAAGAATGGCCGCCAGAGAATATTGATGATCTGGCCAAGCGGTTTGAGGATCAATTCTAAGTTTCTTGGGGCGTGGCTTACCCTGCGCCCCAAGCAAGACTGGGCATATTGCCCCAAGGAGAGCCGTGGTCACGCAGCCGCGGCCAGACAAAGCAAAAGAGAACTTAAGGAGAGATGACATGCGTCACGCCAGAGGATACCGCCGCCTGAACCGCACACACGAGCACCGCAAGGCGCTCTTTTCCAATATGTGCGGCTCGCTCATTGAACATGAGCAGATCAAAACCACCCTGCCAAAGGCAAAAGAACTGCGCCCGATCATTGAAAAGCTGATCACGCTGGCCAAGCGCGGTGATCTGCATGCGCGCCGTCAGGCCGCAGCGCAGCTGAAGCAGGACAAGGACGTTGCCAAGCTGTTTGCCGTTCTTGGCCCCCGCTACAAAGAGCGTCAGGGTGGCTATGTGCGCATTCTGAAAGCAGGGTTCCGCTATGGCGATATGGCGCCGATGGCGATCATTGAATTCGTGGATCGTGATCCCGCTGCCAAGGGCGCTGCCGATCTGGCCCGTCTGGAAGCGGAAGCAAACGCAGAATAAGCCGCGACAGGCTGTCACGCCATTTGCAAGGCCCGCGCGCAAGCTGCGGGCCTTTTGCATGCCCCTTCCCCCGCCGCCCCTGCCCGGATATGCTGCCGCCATGCCCGATCTTTTTGATACAGCCCAAACGCCCCCCGCCAGCGCGCCCCGGCCCTTGGCCGACAGGCTGCGCCCGCGTGCTTTGTCAGAGGTGATCGGGCAGGAAAAGGCGCTTGGCCCCGATGCCCCCCTTGGGGCGATGCTGGCCTCTGGGCAGTTGGCTTCTCTTATCCTGTGGGGGCCGCCGGGTGTGGGCAAAACCACGATTGCGCGTTTGCTGGCGCAGGAAACTGCGCTTGCCTTTGTCCAGATCAGCGCGATTTTCACAGGCGTGCCAGAACTGCGCAAACTGTTTGAACAAGCGCGCCTTACCCGCCAGCAAGGGCGCGGAACAGTGCTGTTTGTGGATGAAATTCACCGCTTCAACAAATCGCAGCAAGACAGTTTTTTGCCTCATATGGAAGATGGCACGCTTACGCTTGTGGGCGCGACCACTGAAAATCCGTCTTTCGAATTGAACGCGGCGCTTTTGTCGCGCGCGCAGGTGATCGTGCTGGAGCGGCTGGCACTGGCCGCGCTGGAGCGCCTTGCACAGCGCGCAGAGCAGGAATTGGCCCGCCCCCTGCCGCTGGATGGCCCCGCGCGCGAGGCGCTGCTGGAAATGGCCGATGGCGATGGCCGCGCGCTTCTGAACCTGATTGAACAGGTCATGGGCTGGCGGGTGGAGGGCAAGCTTGCCCCCGATGCGCTGGCCAGCCGCCTTATGCGCCGCGCCGCGCACTATGACAAATCCGGCGATGCCCATTACAACCTTATATCGGCGCTGCATAAATCCATTCGCGGTTCTGACCCGGATGCAGCGCTATATTGGTTTGCGCGCATGATCGCGGGCGGCGAAGACCCGCGCTATCTGGCGCGGCGTCTGACGCGCATGGCGGTGGAAGATATCGGCAATGCCGATCCGCAGGCGCAAACTGTCTGTCTGGATGCGTGGCAAAGCTATGAACGCCTTGGCAGCCCAGAGGGGGAATTGGCCCTTGCGCAGGCGGTAATCTATCTGGCCCTCGCGCCCAAATCCAATGCGGGCTATGTGGCATGGAAAGCGGCGTTGGCGCTGGCGCGGCAAACGGGATCACTGCCGCCGCCAAAACATATTTTGAATGCCCCCACAAAGCTGATGAAGGATGAAGGCTACGGCGCTGGCTATGCCTATGATCATGATGCCGAGGATGGGTTTTCGGGGCAGAATTACTTCCCGGATGCGGTAAAGCGCCCGGTGCTATACCAGCCTGTCCCGCGCGGGTTTGAACGCGAATTGGCCAAGCGGCTGGAGTGGTTTGTCACCCAGCGCGCCAAACGTGGCGGATCGGGCAAGAGTTGACATTCCCCGCCCAAGCAGGGCAGGGAGAGCGCTGAATGTTTCGGGGGCGATAATGGGCGAAGTGCAGACACGGCAAGTGGGCGCGGAAGAGGGCGAGCAGCGGCTAGACCGTTGGCTGAAACGCCAATTCCCCCAGATCACCCAAGGACTGATAGAAAAAGCCTGCCGCAAGGGCGAAATCCGCGTGGATGGGGGCCGGGTAAAGGCCGCAACCCGCGTTATGCCCGGCCAGATGGTGCGCATCCCGCCGCTGCCAGAGGGAGAGGCCGCGCCCCCCACCACAAAGCCCCGTATTGCGGCGTCAGATGCCCAGATGATTCAGGATGCTGTTATCTGGAAAGATCAGCATATCATCGCGCTGAACAAACCTGCGGGCCTGCCGTCGCAAGGCGGCAGCGGGCAGGGCGAGCGCCATGTCGATGGGCTGAGCGAGGCGCTGATGTTCGGCTATAAAGAGCGCCCGATGCTGGTGCACCGGCTGGACAAGGATACATCTGGCGTTCTGCTTCTGGCCCGCACCCCGCGTGTGGCCAAACGCCTGTCAGAGGCCTTTCGCCACCGCGCCACACGCAAGATATATTGGGCGCTTGTTGCGGGTGTGCCCCAGCCCCTGATGGGGACAATCCGCTATGGGCTGGTAAAGGCTGGCGGGCGTGGCGCAGGCGAAAAGATGCATTGCGTCATGCCCGATGATGTGGTTCGCACCGAGGGCGCAAAACGGGCCCTGACAGATTACGCGGTGCTGGAACGGCTGGGGGGGCGCGCGGCTTGGGTGGCGCTGTCGCCCATCACAGGGCGCACCCACCAGTTGCGCGCGCATATGGCCGAAATTGGCCACCCCATTCTGGGCGATGGCAAATATGGTGGGTCGGCGCAGGAAAACGTGGGCGATGGCTGGGGCGCGGGCATTGGTGGCGCGGTTAGCCGCAAGCTGCATTTGCATGCGCGATCCTTGCGGCTGGAACACCCTGTCACGGGCGCAATGCTGGAACTGACAGCCCCCTTGCCGCCGCATATGGCGCAAAGCTGGGATTTGTTTGGCTTGCGTGCATCCGATGTGCCCGCCGATCCGTTCGAGGAGGCATGAGCGCGCGTCTGGTTGTCTTTGATGTGGATGGCACGCTTGTTGACAGTCAGGCGCATATTCTGGCGGCCATGACCCATGCTTATAGCGGGTTAGGGCTGCCGTGCCCGCCGAAGGCGGCAGTGCTGGGCATTGTGGGCCTGTCCTTGCCGCAGGCCATGGCGCAGCTTTCGCCCGAATTGCCCGGCCCCGATCTGGCGCAGCTGGTGGCGGGGTATAAGGGTGCCTTTTCCAGGTTGCGGGCCGAAAACCTCTCGCCGCTCTATCCCGGCGCGGCAGAGGTGCTGGACGTGTTGGCCGCGCGGCGTGATCTGGTGCTGGGCATTGCCACAGGTAAATCGCGGCGCGGGCTTGATCATATCTTGCGCGCGCATGGTTGGCAGGGGCGCTTTGCCACTATGCAGGTGGCCGATGATCACCCATCCAAGCCACACCCTTCGATGTTGCACGCCTGTTTGCGCGAAACCGGGCTTGGCGCTGAGAGCGCGGTAATGGTGGGCGATACGCGCTTTGATATGGATATGGCCCAAGCGGCGCAGATGGCTGGAATTGGCGTGTCCTGGGGCTATCATCCGGCGCATCAGCTTGGCGCGCGGGTGATTTCGGATTTTGACGCGCTGCCAAGTGCCTTGGAAGAAATTTGGAACGGAGTGAGAAAATGAGCGGCTGGGTGCGCAAGCGGTTCTGGAAAGAGGCGGCCATTGGCCCGGTTGAGGGGGGCTATGCTGTCACGCTGGACGGGCGCAGCCTGAAAACACCCGCCAAAGCTGCGCTGGTTGTGCCCACACAGGCGCTGGCAGAGATGATTGCCGCCGAATGGCAGGCCCAAGCCGAGGTGATTGACCCAAACACCATGCCCGCCACCCGTGCGGCGAATGCCGCCATTGACAAGGTGCGCGGCCAGAAAGCCGAAGTGACAGAGATTGTCACGGCTTACGGCGACAGTGATCTGGTCTGCTACCGCGCCGCAGGGCCAGAGCCGCTGGTGGCGCTGGAAGATGCGGCATGGGATCCGCTGATAGATTGGGCGGGCCATCGCTACGGGCTGCGCCCTGTGCTGCGCACAGGTGTGATGCACGCGCCCCAGCCCGCCGCCCTGCTGGCCAGCCTGCATACGGATGTGGAACGGCTGGATGCGTTTGAACTGACCGCCTTTCACGATCTTGTCTCGATGAGCGGGTCTCTTATCATCGCACTTGCGCTGGTGGATGGCTTTGCCGCGCCAGAGGCGATGTGGGACGCGTCGCGCGTGGATGAAGAATGGCAGATCAGCCAATGGGGCAGCGACGAGGAAGCCGAGGCGCTGGCGGCTGTGCGCCGCAAAACCTTTCTGGATGCCGCGCGCTTTTATGCGGCTTTGCAGCCGGGGCGGATTATTCCAGCTCTCGCGGGGTGACAAAGGCGCGGGCCGTGCCTGTGGCGCGTCGGATATCGCGCCAGTCCGGCGCGTCAAATTCTGCGATCAGCGTTGCGCAAGTGGGATAGCGCCCAAATTGCACATGGGCTGGCGAGGTGGCCACCAGAAGGGCCGCAAATTCCGCTATGCCGGGGTTGTGGCCAATCATGATCACGCTCTTGGCTGTCGCGCTATGCAGCGCTTTGAGCATCACTTCCGGGCCAGCATGGTATAGCGCGGGCAAAAACGTGGCTGGCGGCGCAGGCTGTGGCAATTCCGCCGAGAGCAGCGCCCATGTTTCGCGCGTACGGGTGGCGTCAGAGATCAGCGCCTGTTCTGGCACAAAGCCTTGTGCCACCAGCCAGCGCCCGATCAGAGGGGCGGCGCGCTGGCCGCGCGGGTTGAGAACGCGCTGATGGTCGCTCAAAAGCGGGTTATCCCAATCAGATTTCGCGTGGCGTGTCAGGATCAGGCGCAATGTCATGGGTGAAACTGCCTCATATGGAATGCGGATTGGTCGGGGTTGCGGCCATGGGCTTGGGATACAGGGCAGGCCGCGCGCACGGCGCAGCCATGGCTTAGGCAGCGCGCGCCCGCGCTTGTGTCCAGATAGGCGTGGCAGGCGGCCAGATCATAGCCCTTGTCTGTCAATGCGCCCACAGGGCAAGCGGTGACGCAGGGTTGCGCGCAGCCAGTGCAGGGGTTTTGGCTGGCAGGTTGCTCTACCCGCTCGCCAAATGCCAAGGCCCCGCGAAAAGACAGCCACAACCCCGCCCTGTCATGCACCAGCCACAGAACAGGAGAGGCGAAGGCCCGCCCAGAGGCCAGCGCCCAGCCATAAAACGGATAAGGCGGGGTTTCGCCAAAGGGAAACAGCGCCTGCGCGCCCAACTCTGCCGCCATTGCGCGAATAACGCGGTGTGACCAGCGATCCAGCGGGTTGGGCTGGCCATCTGCATATTCCGGGCTGGTTGTGAACTGCGCCCAAAAGCGCGGCCCATCTGGCGCAAGCAAAGCAAGGCTTTGCACCCCGTCTGGCAGGGCGGGGCTGGCGCCACGCTGTACAATGCCCCCAACGAACAGGGCCTGCGCATCTGCCAATGCGTCCAGCTGCGCAAGGCCCGGCATCGCGCCTAGCCCCGTGGCATGATCTGCGGTGCACTGTCGCGGATAATGCTGCCCGCGCCGTGATCGGTGAACAATTCCAGCAGGCAGGCATTGGGCGCGCGGCCATCCAGAATGACCACAGCGCGCACGCCGCCCTCTATCGCGGCAAGGGCGGTTTCGGTTTTGGGGATCATGCCGCCTGCAATCACCCCGGCCTGTGTCAATTCGCGTACATGGGCGGGGGTTAGCTGGGTCACAACATCGCCGCCCGCATCTTTCACGCCGGAAACATCGGTCAGCAACAGCAGGCGATCGGCCTTTAGCGCGGCGGCAATCGCGCCTGCGGCGGTATCGCCGTTGATGTTATATGTCTCTCCGGCGCGGCCCATGCCCAAAGGTGCGATCACAGGGATAAACCCGCCTGTAAACAAATGGTGCAAGAGATCGGTATTCACGGCCACAGGGCGGCCCACAAGCCCCAGCTCCGGGTCATCGGGTTCGCAGGTGACCATGCCGCCATCTTTGCCCGACAGGCCCCCAGCGCGCCCGCCTTCATCCTGAATGGCCTGTACAATGCGCTTGTTCACTGCGCCCGACAGCACCATTTCCACCACTTCCATCGTGGCGGCATCTGTCACGCGCTTGCCGCGCACGAAATCAGACTGGATATCCAGCTTTTTCAGCATCTGGTTTATCATTGGCCCGCCACCATGCACGATAACGGGGTTTACGCCCACTTGGCGCATCAGCACCACATCGCGGGCAAAGCTGGCCATTTCTTCGGCATCGCCCATGGCATGACCGCCAAATTTGATAACCACAATCGCGCCTGCATAGCGCTGTAGATAGGGAAGGGCCTCGGACAATGTCCGGGCGGTGGCGAACCAATCCTGTGTCATGGGCTTTTGCTTCTTCATCTGTTCACGTCAGTCCCGCGATGATCGCGCGCAATGTCGGTATGCCAACCCCTTTTTCGGAAGAGGTGACAACAAGTTCGGGATAGGCGGCGGGGTGTTTGGCCAGTGCCGCGCGCACTTGGGCAAGGGTCTTTTCCTGCTCTGCCGTGCTCAGCTTGTCGGCTTTTGTCAGAACCGCCTGAAAGGTGACGGCAGATTTGTTCAGAAGGCCCATGATCTCTGCATCCACCTCTTTCACGCCGTGGCGCATATCGATCAGCAGAAAGGCGCGGCGCAATGTGGCGCGGCCCGACAGATAGGCTTTGAGCAGGCGTTGCCATTTCTCGACCACGGGCAGGGGGGCTTTGGCATAGCCATAGCCCGGTAAATCCACCAGATAATGGCTTTCGCCCACAGTGAAATAATTGATTTCCTGCGTGCGCCCCGGCGTGTTGGAGGTGCGCGCAATCGCGCGCCGCCCGGTAAGCGCATTTATCAGGCTGGATTTCCCTACATTGGAGCGGCCTGCAAAACACACTTCCAACCTGTCGGCAGGGGGCAGGCCAGCCATATCGACCACACCTTTGAGGAACTCCACCTCGCCCGTCATCAGCTTGCGGCCTGCTTCTTCGGCCAGCGGCTCTGGGGGTTCGGCCAAGGGGAAGGGTAGGGTGCTCATGTCACAATCTCCGCGCTATCGCCCTGTGATATTACGCCCGATTGCGTAACACGGGCATAGACCCCGAAATCGGTATGGCCATAGCCCTCTTCCAGTGCATCCAGCGTATTGACATCAATCTTGCCCGTGGCGCAATCCACCATCGTGGCGCGGCAGCGGCCAATGCGTTCCACAATCTGCAACCGCGCGCCGCCGATCTGCACCTCGCGCCCGATCAGATCAAACTCTTCCCAAGGGGCCAGCCCTTCCAGCCACAGATTGCCGCGCCAGCGATCCAGCCCCAGATCGTGGCCAAGGCGCTGGCCAAGGGCACGGTTGGACGCCATGTTGAGGATCGAGACGCTTTCAAAATCGGTATCTGTCATGCCGCGCCCGGCGCTGACCAGCCGCTTGGGCTGGGCGCGCCCGCTTTCCATAAGCGGGGCCACCCAAGCCAGAAAGGCGGCTTGCCCTTCCGGGCTGTCGGGCGCGAAGGTGACGGGCGCAAGGGCAGGGTGTGACAGGGTGATTTGCCCCGCCGCGTCTTCCAGTTGCGCAGAAATTGCCTGCAAAGCGGGGGTTTTGGCCCCGCGTGTGAAATTCATGCAGGCATTCCAGCCCGGCATCAGGGCCGCCCCCTCATGGGCTACGGCCCAATGCCTGTCATAGGGCAGGCAGCGCCCCGCTTGCAGCGCGACAGTGCCCAGCCCCTCGCGCCCATGCGCCTTTATGGGATGGCGGAAGATATGCGCCAGCCGCCACCCCATATGCCTAGTCCTTTTTCTTCTTCTTCACGCCAATATTGCCCAACAAATCAGGCCGAGAGCCATTCATTGCCATGATCGAATATTGTTGCGTGAAGGTGATTACGTTGTTCGCGATCCAGTACAGCACCAGACCAGAGGCAAACCAGCCCAGCATGAACATGAATATCCATGGCATCCATGTCATCACAGCTTGCTGGACGGGTTCGGTGGGTGTTGGATTCAGCTTCATTTGCAGCCACATCGATACACCCAGCAAGATGGGCAGGATACCGATAAAGACAAGCGACAAGATGCTGTCAGGCGCAGGGGACGCCCATGGCAACAGGCCAAACAGGTTCATGATCGAGGTGGGATCTGGCGCAGACAGATCGTTAAACACCCCAAACCACGGCGCATGGCGCAGATCGATTGTAACGAAGATCACCTTATAGAGTGAGAAGAAAATCGGAATCTGCAACAGGATCGGTAGGCAGCCCGCAGCGGGGTTTACCTTCTTTTCCTTATACAGCTTCATCATTTCCTGCTGCATCTTCTGGCGGTCATCGCCAACACGTTCTTTCAGTGCCAGCATTTCTGGCTGAAGCTCTTTCATCTTGGCCATGGAAACATAGGATTTCCACGCCAAGGGCAGCAAAACGGCCTTGATCAACAGCGTGAGCGTGATGATCGACCAGCCCATATTCCCAAGCAGCCCTTCAATGAAATAGAGCGTTGCAAAGATGGGTTTGGTCAGGAAGAAGAACCAGCCCCAATCGATCGCATCCAGAAACCGCTCTATCCCCAGTTCGCGCTCATAGGCGCGCAGAACCGACCATTCCTTTGCCCCTGCAAAGAGCATGGTTTCCACTTGATCGCTCTCGCCGGGGGCGACGACCAATGTGGGCAGATCGGCGCGGGCCTGATAGACATCGCGCGCAGGGATATAGCGCTGCACCGCCGAGAAGGATTGCCCCGGCATGGGCACAATCGCGGCCATCCAGTATTTATCGGCAATCGCAAGCCAGCCATTCGCGCCCACTTCGGTAACGCGGGCATTGGTATTCTCGCGCTCATGCACGCGCAGGTCACGGATGGCTTTGTATTTGTCTTCGGACAGTTTGCCATCGGCCACCATCACAAAGCCTTCATGGCTGATGAAGAAGTTTTCCAGATCATCGGGTTCGCCATGGCGCGAAATCAGGCCATAAGGGGCCATGCGCGCGGTAGTCTCGCCCCGGTTCTCGACGCCCTGTGTGACGCTGAGCATGAAATTGTCATCAATCACAAAGCGCTGGGTAAAGCGCAATCCGCTGCCATTTTCCCATGCCAGCGTGACAGGTTGGCCAACAGAGAGCTGTGCGCCCTCCACCAATTCCCAAGGGGTATTGGCGCCGGGCACATCATCCCAATCCATATCGCGCCCCGGACGCCAGCCATACAGCGCATAAAACGCGTTATTGCGGCTTTCGGGGTTCAGCAGATGCACGATGTCAGAGCCAGGCTCGACCGTTTCGCGGTAATCTTTCAGCGAAAGATCATCCACGCGGCCACCGCGCAGGTTGATGGAGCCTGTCAGCCGCGGCGTATCTATTGTGATGCGCGGCAATTCGGCCTCGGCCTCTGTCTGTGCGGCCTCGGCCATGGCTTGCGCCTCTCCGCCCGCCGCAAGCGGCAGTTCGGTGATATCGGCGGCTTGCTGGGGTGCGGGTTCGGGGGGTGGGAACATCCACATCCAGACCACGAGCACCATAAGGCTCAGGGCGAAAGCCATCAGCAGATTGCGGTTCTGTTCGTCCATGGATCGGCCGTTTCCTGTCAGACTAGGGTCGCGCCCGGTTCAACAGAAGCCCCGCCCAAAGGTCAAGCGGTTTTCCCCGAAATCGAGCGCGCGTGTGGTCACATCCCGCTCAAATCCGGCGGCGCATCCGGGTTTTTGGCTTTTGCGGCAGTGGCAAGGGCCAGAAAATCAAACAGCGCCGGATCGGGCATATGCGAGGGGCGAATATTCATTAGCGCGCGAAACATCACATTGCGCCGTCCGGGCGCGCGCTTTTC
Source organism: Roseinatronobacter sp. (assembly GCA_022565265.1). GTDB lineage: Bacteria > Pseudomonadota > Alphaproteobacteria > Rhodobacterales > Rhodobacteraceae > Roseinatronobacter. The sequence continues at coordinate 16,615 of JAIUNA010000014.1, forward strand.
CCACTCATCCAGCAGCGCTTTCACCTGCATACGTTGCAACCCTTCCTGAGAGCCGCAGAGATCGCAGGGGATGATCGGGTAATTCATGGCACGCGAAAACCGCTCGCAATCTTCCTCTGCCACAAAGGCCAAAGGGCGATAAACGAACAAATCCCCGTCCTCATTCACCAATTTGGGGGGCATGGTTGCCAGCCGCCCGCCGTGAAAGAGATTCATGAAAAAAGTTTCCAGCAAATCATCGCGGTGATGGCCCAGCACGACGGCCGAACACCCCTCTTCGCGGGCGATTCGATACAGATTGCCACGGCGCAACCGCGAACACAGCGCACAATAGGTGCGCCCTGCGGGTACTTTGTCCATCACAATGCTGTAGGTGTCCTGATACTCTATCCGGTGCGGAATCTGCATGCGTGTCAGAAATTCCGGCAGCACGGTGGCGGGAAAGCCGGGTTGGCCCTGATCCAGATTGCAGGCCAGCAATTCCACAGGCAGAAGGCCCCGCCATTGCAGCTCTATCAGCGCGGCCAGCAGGGTGTAGCTATCCTTGCCGCCAGACAGGCAGACCAGCCAGCGCGTGCCGGGTTGGATCATGCCATATTGATCAATCGCCGCGCGGGTTTCGCGGATGATGCGCTTGCGCAGTTTGCGAAATTCGGTGCTGTCGGGCGCGCCTTGCAAGATTGGGGGAAGGTCTGTCAGGTCATCATCAAGCATGATCGCATCACTCCTTGCCGGCAGGGGGTGTTTTGGTCTTTGCGCCTTCAACAGGGTCATAGCCCGACCCGCCCCAAGGGTGACAGCGCCCAATGCGGTGCAGTATCAACCATGCGCCCTTGATCGCGCCATGGCGTTCCAGCGCTTCCAGCGCATAGGCAGAGCAGGTGGGCTGGAAGCGGCAGCCATGCCCCACCCATGGGCTGAACACCACGCGGTAAAACCGCACTGGCAGCGCAAAGACCCATGCAAGCGGTGTCATGCCCGGCCCCCGTGCAATTTGCGCAACGCGCTGTGCAACTCATCGCACATTGCGGCAAAATCGTGGCTGACAGTCGCACCGGGGCGGCCCACAAGCACATAATCCCAACCGGGCAGGGCCTGAGCAGGCATCACAGCGCGAGCAACTGCACGCAAACGGCGTTTGGCGCGATTGCGCGCCACGGCATTGCCGATTTTCTTGGAACAGGTAAAGCCCACCCGCGCTGTGCTTGGGGTGCCGGTCTCTCGCGCCTGCAGCAGAAAGGCCGTGCAGGCAATGCGCCGGGCTTTCGCCGCGCGCAGGAAATCGGCACGCTGTTTCAGCGTTTCCAGCCGCAGGCATGACGAAACCGCCGCAGCAGTTGGGGCTTGGCTTGTTTGGCCTGCCACATCTGCTTTCGGCGGTGTCATGTCACGCAGCGCAGGCCCGCTATCGCAGGCCATGCGGATCAGGCCGACAGATTCTTGCGGCCCATACGGCGACGCGCGTTCAGAATTTTGCGGCCTGCTTTGGTTGCCATGCGGGCGCGGAAGCCGTGGCGGCGCTTGCGAACCAGATTGCTGGGCTGATAGGTGCGTTTCATCGCTCCGTTCCTTACATTCGGGCAACCGCGCTTCCTACCGGAATCGGCCACCAATTCTTTTTCAGGCTCGCCGGATACAGGCCAAGCCGGGGCAAGTCAATTCTCAAAACCTGTAAATGCGCGCAAACCCGTGTGAAAAGGGCCACAGCCCGGCGCACCCTGTGATCAAGCGCGCGTGATCTTGGCAGAAAAAGCGTAACATCGGCCCATTTCTGGCGTAACCCCCCTGAGTGATGCCCAATAAAAGGAAATTTGTGCAGTGCACCGCCCTTCCCCCTTCAGATCATGGCGCAGGCATGTGCCGCTGGCCGTGGTGGCGCTTGTGGCCATTCTTGGTGCGGTGCTGTTGCGTGACTATCTGTCTTTCGATGCCTTGCGCGACAATCGCGCCGCGCTGATTGCCTTTCGCGACAGCCATTATGCGCTGACAGCCGCCGCCTTTGTGCTGGCCTATATCGCGATTGTGGCGTTTTCCCTGCCGGGCGCGACAGCCGCAACCCTGACAGGCGGCTTTTTGTTCGGGCTGTTTCCGGGGGCGCTGTTTAACATCGTCGCGGCCACATCTGGCGCGCTGCTGATCTTTCTGGCCGTGCGCGCGGGGTTGGGGCAGGCATTGGCCGCGCGGATCGATGCGGGTGACGGGCGGATGAAGCGGCTCAAAGATGCGATCCGAGAGAATGAGTTTCCGGTGCTTTTGTCGCTGCGGCTGATGCCTGTGCTGCCATTTTTTGTTATGAACATTCTGCCCGCGCTGATCGGGGTGCGCCTGTCTGCCTTTGCCGCAAGCACGTTTTTCGGGATCATGCCGGGCGGGGTGATCTATACATGGGTTGGCGCGGGCTTGGGCGAGGTCTTTGCCCGCAACGAGACCCCGAATCTGGCGATCATCTTTGATTGGCACATTCTTGGCCCGCTTCTGGGGCTTGCGGCGCTGTCGCTTCTGCCCATGGTGGTGAAACGGTTGCGCAAGAAGGATATCGCGGCATGACCCGGATCAAGACAGATATTTGCATTATCGGCGCCGGCTCTGGCGGGTTGTCGGTGGCGGCGGGCGCGGTGCAGATGGGCGCGCGCGTGGTGCTGATAGAGGCGCATAAAATGGGCGGGGATTGCCTGAATTATGGCTGTGTGCCGTCCAAGGCGCTGCTGGCACAGGCCAAGGCGGTAGCCGCGCGCGGCACGGCCCCCACAAGCGCGGATTTCACCCGCGCCATGGATCATGTGGCCGCCACCATTGCGCGCATCGCGCCGCATGATTCGGTTGAACGGTTTGAGGGCTTGGGCGTGCAGGTGCTTGCGGGCCGCGGCAGCTTTGTCGGCCCCGATACTGTTGCGGTGGGCGATACCCGGATCACCGCGCGCCGCTTTGTTATTGCCACAGGTTCGCGCGCGCTGGTTCCGCCCATTCCGGGGTTGGAGAGCGTGCCGTATATGACCAATGAAACGCTGTTTGCCCAAACCGAATGCCCCGGCCATCTGCTGATTGTGGGTGCAGGCCCTATCGGGCTGGAAATGGCGCAGGCGCATCGGCGTTTGGGCGCGCGCGTAACTGTGATTGATGGCGCACAGGCCCTTGCCCGCGATGATGCCGAGGCCGCGGCCGTGGTGCTGGCCGCTTTGCGCCGCGACGGGGTGGAAATTGTTGAAGGCGCGCAGGTGGAACGAATCGGCGGGCGCGCGGGTGCGATAGAGGTGCAGGTCAAGGGCGGCACAATCTTTGCGGGCACGCATTTGCTGGTTGCCACAGGCCGCAAACCCAATACCAAGGGCTTGGGGCTGGAGAATGCGGGCATTGCCCACACAGCCGCCGGGATAGTGGTGAATGCCGGTTTGCGCAGTTCCAACCGCCGGGTTTATGCCATTGGCGATGTGGCCGGGCAGGGGCAGTTTACCCATCTGGCAGGCTATCATGCTGGGGTGATCATTCGTTCCATGCTGTTTGGCCTGCCTGCGCGTGCGCGGGCCGATCACATCCCCCATGTTACCTATACTGATCCCGAATTGGCCCAGATCGGCCTGACAGAGGATGAGGCCCGGCGCAAATATGGTGGCCAATTGGGTGTGTTCCGGGTTGGGTATGACCAGATTGACCGCGCCTTGGCCGAAGGGCGGGACGCAGGGTTTTGCAAGCTGATGGTCGTCAAGGGCCGCCCTGTGGGGGTTACGATTGTGGGCGCACAAGCAGGCGAGGTGATCGCGCCCTATGCGCTGGCCATGGCCAACCGCCTGAAGCTGTCTGCCATTGCAGGAACAGTGCTGCCCTACCCGACATTGGCGGAAATCGGCAAACGCGCTGCGGGGGCCTATTTCTCCCCCCAACTCTTTGATAACCTGACTGTGAAGCGCATTGTCGGGCTGGTGCAGAGGTTGCTGCCCTGACCTGCCTTGCTTTGGGTCGAGGGTATGGTCGTAAACAGTTTATCAGCGCGGTTTCTCTGGCTTGTCGTCATCTTCGTGATGTTGGCAGAGGTGCTGATATTTGTTCCCTCCGTCTCGCGGTTTCGCGAAGAATATCTTTTGGCGCGGCTGGAGCGTGCGCAAATCGCCTCACTTGCGCTTTTGGCCTCTGACGGGTCTATCGCGGGGGAATTGGCGGGCGAGTTGCTGGAGAATGCAGGCGTTTATAACGTGGTGCTGCGCCGGGACGAGGTGCGCGAACTGATCCTGTCATCGCCCCTGCCTGGCCAGATTGCCCAAACCTATGATCTGCGCGAGGTTGGCGCCTTTCAGCTTATGCGCGATGCTTTGGCCGAAATGCGCCAGCCAGAGGCTCGGATCATCCGCGTGATCGGTGATCCCGTGCGCCAAGGGGGGCTGCTGATAGAGATCACGCTGGATACCGCCAATCTTCAGGCCGAAATCTGGGAATATGGGCGGCGCATTCTGATGCTGTCCTTGCTGATTTCGGGCGTGACGGCGCTTTTGCTGTATTTGTCCATTCAGGCTTTTGTCGTGGCCCCAACGCAGCGGGTAATCCGCTCTATGTCAGCCTATGCGCAAGCGCCCGAAGATGTGAGCCGCATTATCATTCCGCAATCGCGCATTCATGAAATCCGCGAGGCGGAAGAGGCGCTGAACCAGATGCAAACCGAATTGACGGGGCTTTTGCGCCAGAAAGACAGATTGGCGCAGCTTGGCGGCTCTGTTGCCCGGATCAGCCATGATCTGCGCAACATGCTGACAACGGCCTCCATGCTGGCCGACAGGATGGAGATGAGCAAAGACCCAAGCGTGCAGCGCGCCGCACCCAAGCTGGTTGGCTCTCTCTCTCGCGCAATCAATCTGTGCGAATCGACCCTGACATTCGGCAAGGCAGAAGAACCCCCGCCAAAGCTGGCGCGGGTGGCGCTGGCCCAATTGGTGGAAGATGTGATCGAGAGCGAGAAGCTGGCCTTGGCCGAAGGGGCGGATGTGACAATCCTGAAAGATGTGCCGACAAGCCTGATGCTGAAAGCAGATGGCGAACAGCTATTTCGTGTGCTGGACAATCTGGTGCGCAATGCACGGCAGGCGATCGAGGCTACAGGCAAGCCCGGTGTTATCGAAATTCTTGCAAAACCCGCGCAACAGGACGACCGCGCGGGGGTGGCCATCCGCATTGGCGATACCGGGCCGGGCCTGCCTGCGAAAGCCCGCGCGCATCTGTTCGAGGCGTTTCAGGGCGGTGTGCGCAAGGGCGGGGTGGGGCTGGGGCTGGCAATAGCGGCAGAACTGGTGCGCGGCCATGGCGGGCGGCTGGATCTGGTGCGCAGCGATGCCGAGGGCACGGAATTCCGGCTCTGGCTGCCAGAGGGTGATTGAGTTTTTCGAAGGATTTTCAAAATGCCTGCCAAACCCCCCTTGCAAAGCCGTGATGGGGGCGGTATGTCGCCCTCAACGCGCCCGTAGCTCAGCTGGATAGAGCACCAGACTACGAATCTGGGGGTCAGAGGTTCGAATCCTTTCGGGCGCGCCATTCTCCGCAGAAGAGAAAACTTAGTGTCAAGATGTGCCCGCTGGGCCATATGGCCCGCATTTTCGCTGCTGTTTTGTGGAGTTCGGCGGGTGTGACACGCCGCTATGCGCCGTGTCAGCTTTCCGTTATTCCGCGCAGCCGATCTGAGCGTCGGCGCAGCAATTCCAGCGAGATCAGGAACAGAATCGAAACCACAATAAGCAGTGTCGCAACAGCGAGGATTGTCGGGTTTATCTGTTCGCGCAGCCCCGCGAACATCTGGCGCGGGATGGTGCGTTGGCCCGGCCCGGCAAGAAAGATCACGATCACCACCTCGTCAAAAGATGTGACAAAGGCAAAGAGCGCGCCAGAGATCACCCCCGGCCGGATAAGGGCCACTGTGATATCCATCAAGGCCCGCACGGGCCGCGCGCCCATGCTTAGACCTGCGTGATACAGCGCGCGATCAAACCCCGACAGCGTGGCCATGACCGAGATCATCACAAAGGGAATCCCCAGCGCCGCATGGGCCATGATGATGCCAAAATAGGTTCCGGCGATATTGTAGCGCGTGTAGAAAAAGAACATCCCCGCCGCCATGATGATCAGCGGAACGATCATGGGGGCAAGCATAATGGACATAATGATATTCTTGAAAGGCATATAGCGGCTGGTCATGCCCACGGCGGCCAGCGTTCCCAAAGCCGTGGCAATTGCCGTTGCGGCAATGCCAATAACAAAGCTGTTGCGGATGGCCAGCATCCAGTTGGGATTGTCAAATATCTCGCGATACCAGCGCAGCGAATAGGCCGCCGGATCAAGCCGTAACATGCCTTCGGTGAAGGAAAAGAAGGGTTCGACATTGAAAGACAGAGGGACAATCACAAGGATTGGCAGGATCAGGAAGAACAGCACGGCATGGGCAAAGAAACCCAGACCGCGCGCGCCCAGTTTGTGCCAGAAGGTAAAATAGGCGGGCCAATTGCGAAACATGTGCCTATCCCAACTTGATATTGCTTGCGCCGACAAAGCGGTCAAAGACGAAATAGATGACAAGGATCAGCGCCAGAAGCAGCGAGCCAAGCGCGGCCGCCAGCCCCCAATTGTTGGATTGCTGCATATGAAAGGCAATCAGGTTTGAGACCATCTGCCCATCTGTCCCCCCCACCAGCGCGGGTGGGATGTAATAGCCCACAGAGATGATGAACACCAACATCGCGCCCGCAGAAAGCCCCGGCAGTGATGCGGGCATATAAACAGACCACCACGCCGGGATCGGCTTTGCACCCATGGACATGGCCGCGCGCATATAGCTGGGATCAATACCTTTCATGACGGCGTAAAGCGGCAGGATCATGAAGGGCAAAAGGATATGCGTCATCGCCAGCACA
>JAIUNA010000015.1 GCA_022565265.1 Roseinatronobacter sp.
GCACAGCAATGACCACGCAATCGGACTGCGCCATCAGTTCCGCCAAGCTGCCGACCTGGCGTGCGGGCATGTCCAGCACCTTGGCCGATCGGTTGTGATAGATCACCTCCATCCCCAGCCCGTGATGGGCACGCCGCGCAATGGCCTGTCCAATACGCCCCATGCCGATAATCCCGCAGGTTTTGCCGCCCAAATGCAGCCCAAGCATTTGGGTGGGGTTCCAGCCTGTCCATTTGCCCGCGCGCACCAGACGTTCACCTTCGCCCGCGCGCCGCGCGCTCATCAGCATCAGCATCAGGGCTATATCGGCGGTGGCCTCTGTCACTGCGCCGGGGGTGTTGGTCACGGCTATTCCGGCAGCGCGGGCGGCGGCCACATCTATGTGATTATAGCCAACCCCGAAATTTGCCAGCAAGCGGCAGCGCGCATCGCGCATTCCCTCAAATACTTCGGCGCTGAACAGATCACCCAGCGTGGGCATGACAACATCATACAGCACCAAGGCCGCGCGCATTTCGCCTTTCTTCAGCGGGGTATTCTGCGCGCGCTCTGTGACTGTGAACCTCTCTTTAGCCGCAGCCAGCACTTTTTCGGGCATGGGCCGGGTGATAAATAGTTCTTTCATCTCAGCGCCTCTTTCAATGCATCCGTGCGCCGCAGGGCACATCATGATCCGGGGCAAGCAGGGAAATGCGGCCCTCTGTATCCGATGCACCCAAGACCAGCACCTCTGACATGAATGGCCCAATCTGGCGGGGTGGGAAATTTACCACAGCCATCACTTGCCGCCCGATCAGCGCCTCTGGCGTATAAAGCGGTGTGATCTGGGCGGAAGATTTCTTTTCGCCAATCTCTGGGCCGAAATCTATCCAAAGTTTGATTGCGGGTTTGCGCGCCTCTGGAAAGGGTTCTGCACGTATGATCCGGCCTGCGCGAATATCGACTTTCAGGAAATCGTCAAAGCTGATTGGGTTGCTCATTGGGCCAACTCGCGTGCGCGGGCATGGGCAGCTGTAATGGCGCTGCGAAGAAGCGGGGGCAGGCCGGAATCGGCATTCATCAGAACGCGCAGCGCGGCCTCTGTCGTGCCTTTGGGGCTGGTGACATTCTCGCGCAACTGGGCCGCTGTCTCTGGGCTGCCTGCGGCCAGTTGCCCCGCGCCGATGACAGTTGCGCGCGCAAGGCGCATAGACAAATCGGGCGCAAGCCCCAACTGCGTGCCGGCCTCTGCCATGGCCTCTATCAGGTGAAAGACATATGCAGGGCCAGAGCCGGACAGCGCTGTGACAGCATCAATCTGTGCTTCCTCTTCCAGTCGCACGGTTTCTCCCACAGCGGCCAAAAGCGATTCTGCAAGTGCCATATCCCCCAGTGAGACCTGCGGATTGCCCACCAGCGCGCTGATCCCGCAGCCCACGGCGGCGGGGGTATTGGGCATGGCGCGAATAATCGGGGTGTTGGTGCCCAGTGTTTCAGCCAGCCGCGCCAGAGAAGTGCCTGCCGCGATGGAGATAAACAAAGTTTTGCCATTGCCCAAGGCTTGCAAGCTGGGCAGGGCCGCGCCCATCATTTGCGGTTTGACCGCAAGAAGGGCAACCGCCGGGGCCTGTGGCAAGGCCGTGTTCAGATGCACCCCTGTGGCACGCAACCACTCAGAGGGATGCGGCTCTGTCACATAGATGCATTCAGGCGCAAGGCCCTGTTCCAGCCAGCCCCCAAGCATGGCTGATCCCATTTTGCCGCAGCCAAGCAACACCATGCCCGATGTCGCGATCTGGTTGAATTGCATCTGTTGGTTCCCCGTATTGTTTTGCCCCTTGTTGCGCGGCAGGCGCTTACGGGTCAAGAGGGGGAAAGGATCATGCGCGGCCAACCGCTTCGGCTAATGCGATGTCCAGCGCCGCGCTTGGCGAATGATCTGCCCAAGCGACAAGCTGAAACGCGGGATAAAACCGTTCAGATGCAGACAGTGCAGAGGTGATCATGCGCTCTATCTGATCAATACCGGCGGGTTGATCTTCGCTAAGCAAAAGCCCGTAGCGCCAGACCATCAGGCGCTGGCTTTCCCAGTAGCTGAATGCACCAGACCAGACCATGTCATTTGCACGGCTTATGGTTTCATACAGCGCGGGCATTGTGGTTTCAGGCGGGTCCATCTCGAATGTGCAGATCAAGCGCAGCATATGTTCATTCGGAGCCAGTGCAAGGCTGAGCGAATATGTCCGCCAAAGCCCTTCCATGGCAACCGCAATCTGGTCTTCGTTCATGCGGTCGAAATCCCAGTCGTGATGCGCGGCCAAGGTTTCAACCATATCAATAGGATTTAGGCTGTCGGATGAAAGAAATAGCTCGGCTGCTGACATACCCGCCTCTTTGCGTTGGCTGCGGCTTGAACCCCAAGACACAGATAAGACCGCTATCTATCCGCGCGCCCCTCTGTGCGCTTACTAGATATGGTGTGGCGAAACAATCAATCTGTAAAGGGAAATCTGCAATATGGCGCAGAAATCTGGGGATAACTGTTCTTGCCGCCGAACGGCATAAACACAAAAGGCGCGCCAGTGGCGCGCCTTTGCAATTGGTGATTGTAGCAGATTTTATTCTTGCTGGCCCATGAACATCAGCAGAAACTGGAACATGTTCAGGAAGCTGATATAGAGCGACAGCGCGCCATCCACAGCGGCCTTGTCCAGCCAATCTTGGTCGCCTGCGGCTGCGTGCATGACATATTCGCTTTTGATGGTCTGCGTGTAGAAGGCTGTCAGGCCTGCGAAAATCAGGATGCCAATGGCAGAGATGGCAAACATCATCGCCGGGCTTTGCAGGAAGATATTGATGACCATCGCCACGATCAGGCCGATCACACCCATGATCAGAAATGTGCCCATGCCAGACAGATCTTTCTTGGTGGTGTAGCCATACAGGCTAAGACCGCCAAACGCGATTGCTGTCACAAGAAATGTCTGCGTGATCGAATAGCTGGTGAACACCAGAAAGATCGAGCTGAGCGAGAGGCCGATTGCCGTTGCGAACACGAAAAAGCCAAGCTGCACGCCAGCAGCAGACGCGCGGCGCATCAGCGCGCCCCAGCCAAACAGGATGAAGGCCAAGGGTGCAAACATGATCACCCAGCGCAGCGGCGAGGCATAGATTGCGTGCCCCATTGCGTTCAGCATCGTGCCATTGGGCAATTGCGCCACAGCCGCGCTTGGGTCTGTCGTGGTTGCAAGCCCGGCAATCGCCCATGCGGCGGCACCTGTGATCAGCATACCCACCGACATCGTGCCATAGACTTTGTTCATATGGGCGCGCAGGCCCGCATCAATCTCTGCAGCGCGGGCCCCGCTGACCGTTTGCGCGCGCATGGTGTTAAAATCTGCCATCATTACCTCCGTAAATGTGTGCAGGCGGCGTAACCGCCACCCTGCTTGAGTGCAATATCGTCAACCTTGGCTCTGGTTTCAAGCATTTCCGGAGTGAAATAGACAGGATTTGAACCGAAACCCTCGATTTGCACGCTTGCAGGTCATGCCATGATCACGGGGCAATCTGAATTACGACTTTTCCAGAGGATTTGCGGCTGCGCAGCAGCTCAAACCCGTCGGCAAAATGTTCCAGAGGCAGTATATGGCTGATATGCGGGTGGATCTTGCCAGCAACCTGCCAATCCAGCACCTCGCGCAGCGATCGGATCAGGGCGTCGGGGGCAAAATTCAGATACCCGCCCCAATACAGGCCCAGAACAGTCAGGTTCTTGACCAGCAGGATATTGGCGGGGAACTGCGGCACTTTGCCGCCTGCAAAGCCAATGGTCAGAAAACGCCCCTCTGGCCGCAGCGCGCGCAGGGCAGGGGTTGCAAGCGGCTCTCCAACGGCATCGAATACGACATCAACGCCGCCCATATTCTTTAGCGCTGCGCCGAAATCCGGGGTTTCGCTGTCAAGGCAGGCATCCGCACCCGCTTTGCGTGCGATCTCCAGCCGGGCCGCGCCGCGTGCCACGGCGATGACCCGTGCGCCAAGGGCGTGGCCAATCTCGACCGCAGTCAGGCCAACGCCGCCCGCCGCGCCCAGAACGAGCAAGGTTTCCCCCGCCTGCAATCCGGCGCGGTGACGCAGGGCCAGATGCGATGTGCCATAGGCCACCAGAAACCCGGCTGCCTGTGGCATGCTCAGACTGTCGGGCAAAGCCACGCAGCGCGTTGCGGCACAACAGACATATTCAGCCAGCCCCCCACGCCCCACAAAGGCAGCAACCCTTTGCCCAAGGCGAAAGCCTGAAACGTCAGACCCGATGGCCGCAATCTGCCCGGCCACTTCCATGCCCATAACAAAGGGGGGATCCGCACGTTCCTGATACTTGCCTTGCGCCATCAGCAGATCGGCGAAATTCAGGCCGCAAGCAGCGACCTGTATCAAGACTTCACCCGGCTTTGGCTGGGGTTGGGCAGTTTCAACCAAAGCCGGTGGATGGCTCAGGCTGTGGAGCATGACAGCGCGCATGATTTCTCCGTTCGGCGGCGTTTCGCCAAATCTGGGTTGCGCGAGGGATGAGCGCAAGCGCAATCTCGCCACCCGCGCCATATGCCACTTGCGAAATGCATTGCAATTTGCAATTATCTGCCGCGCAAGCGTGTCTTTCTTTCGTCTTGGGGACGAATGCTTCACACCCGGCGCAACTGTGGTGATACATCTTATCGCGCTATAAGATTTGCCGCTGTCCCGAAGCGCCCCGATTTCCGCCTCTGTGCCGGGGATTGGAACAGCGGTATTCCGGCGGCGATAGTTTGCGCGTTCTTTGGTATAAGGCAAGCGTTATGGCGCATTCGGTTGATATTCATGTGGGGCAGAAAATCAGGCAACGCAGATGGTTGCTTGGCATGACCCAGCAACAACTGGCAGAAGCTGTCGGGATCAAGTTTCAGCAAATCCAGAAGTATGAAACGGGCATGAACCGCGTTTCGGCCTCTCGGCTGTGGGATATTTCCCGTGTGCTTGATGTGCAGCCGAATTTCTTTTTCGAAGGGCTGGATGATGCGCATGACAGCCAGTCCGATGAGGCGCAGCTTTTGAAAAAGCGCGAAACGCTGGAACTCTTGCGCACCTACTACCAGATCCCGGATGACCAGCGCAAACGGCTGTTGCATCTGGCGCAGGCACTGGGGCAAACCGGCTAACTTGGTGATTGCCTTTTTGCGCCAAGCCTGTAACGGAGGCGCGAATTCGCCTGATGCCGGGAATAACGGAATGCAAAACCGCCACCTTGACGCAGAAGAGCGCCGCGAATTGCTGGCGCTGATTGAAGTATTGGCCAATCTGGCCCGTACGGAAACCCTGCCATGGTTCCGCAATGCTGGTTTGGTTGCTGATACCAAACACTCTGAAGGGTTTGATCCTGTCACACAAGCCGATCGCGCGGCAGAGGCGGCCATACGTGCCCATTTGGAACAAACCCGGCCGCAGGATGGTATCCTTGGCGAGGAATTCGGCGCATGCGCCAGCAAATCGGGCCTGACATGGATTATCGACCCGGTGGATGGCACGCGCGGATTTCTTGCCGGGACTCCCTGCTGGGGTGTGCTGATCGCTCTGGCCGATATGGACGGCCCGTTTTTGGGTGTGATCGACCAGCCCTATATTGGCGAACGCTTTTTGGGGGGAATGGGCGAGGCATGGATGACCGGGCCACAGGGGCGCAAGGCGCTGGCAACGCGTGCCACCACGGCACTGAGTGAGGCGCTGTTATTCACAACCTTCCCGGAAATCGGAACCGCGCGCGAGCGGGCAGCCTTTGAGCGTGTCAGCGCACAGGTGAAGCTGACACGCTATGGCATGGATTGCTACGCCTATGCGCTGCTTGCAGCGGGCCATATCGATCTGGTGATAGAGGCAGGGCTGAACCCCTATGATATCGCCGCCCCCGCCGCAGGTATCACGGCAGCGGCCGGGGTGGTCACAAACTGGCAGGGCGGCCCGGTTGATGACAGTGGGCAGGTTCTGGCTGCGGCAAATCCCACCATACATGCCCAAGCGCTTGCACTGCTTCGGGGTTAAGGCGCGCTGACCTCATCAATTGCCTGTGTGATCAGCGCCAGACATTCCGGCGCAGAGAATCTGTGATCGGCGTCTTTCACCAATGTCAGGCGTAGATCGGGGCAGGTGGCGTGTTCCATAAGGCGCAAGGGCACTGCCGTGGCTACGGCTGTATCCGCTGTTCCCTGCACCAGCCTTACGCGAAAGGGCAATGCAAGCGGGCTGCGCAGCACAAGTTGCCTGCGCCCATCCTCGAACAGGCGGCGGGTCAGGGGATAGGGCTTGCTGTCATAATCATTTGGCAACAGGGTTTTGCCTGTAGTCGCTATCTCTGCCTGTTGCGCGGCGCTCAGTGCGGGCCACATGCTGTCTTCGGTGAAATCCGGGGCTGCGGCGACACCCACCAACCCTGCAATGCGCGCGGGCATTCGCCGCGCCAGCAAAAGCGCGATCCACCCCCCCATGGAAGAGCCAACAAGAATTTGTGGCCCCTCTGTCAACGCACTGACAGCCGCAAAGGCATCTTCAGCCCAATCACCGATGCAGCCCTCTTCAAAGGTGCCCGAACTTTCGCCATGTCCCGAATAATCAAAGCGCAGAAAGGCCCGGCCCTGCGCGCGCGCCCAGTCTTCCAGATAAACAGCCTTTGTGCCGGACATATCCGACATGAACCCGCCCAGAAATACCACCCCCGGCGCGCGCCCTTCGGTTTTGTGAAAGGCCAATCTGCGGCCTTGTTCGGTGTCCAGATATGAGACCATGCGCTTTCCCCTGTCGTGCCATTGCCACGCACCAGCTATAACGCGGGGCGGGGCACAGGCCAAGCGTGTGTCATGGCTTGACTTTCCGCGCCGCTCTCGCCAAACCCTGCGCCACAAACACACCCGCAACCGGGCGTTCCGTGGGCGCCAAAACGACGAGGAGCACGGCCAATGGCCCAGATTTCCCTAACCTTTCCCGATGGCAATATACGCAGCTATGATGCGGGCGTAACGGCTGCCGATGTCGCGGCCAGCATCTCGCCCTCATTGGCGAAAAAAGCGATTTCGGCCACAGTGAACGGGGCGCATTTCGATTTGCAATGGCCCCTCATGCAAGACGCTGCAATCGCCATTCACACCATGCAAGATGACGCGCAGGCGCTGGAACTGATCCGCCATGATCTGGCCCATATCATGGCCCGCGCGGTGCAGGATATCTGGCCAGATGTGAAAGTGACAATCGGGCCTGTGCGCGACAAGGGCTGGTTTTATGATTTCGACCGCGCCGAACCCTTCGTGCCCGATGATCTGGCCCGCATAGAGGCCCGGATGCGCGAGATCATCAATGCGCGCGATCCAGTGCGGACAGAAGTCTGGGAACGCGCGCGCGCTATCCAGCATTACACGGATGCCAATGAACCCTTCAAGGTAGAGCTGATCAATCGCATCCCGGAGGGAGAGCCGCTGCGCATGTATTGGCATGGCCCTTGGCAAGACCTCTGCCGCGGCCCGCATTTGCAAAATACCGCGCAACTGCCCGCCGATGCGTTTAAGCTGATGAGCATTGCAGGCGCCTATTGGCTGGGGGATAACACACGGCCCATGTTGCAGCGCATCTATGGGGTGGCCTTCAAGAACCGCAATGATCTGAAAACCCATCTGACCATGCTGGAAGAGGCGGCAAAGCGCGACCACCGCAAGCTTGGGCGTGAGATGAACCTGTTTCACATGCAGGAAGAAGCGCCGGGGCAGGTGTTCTGGCATCCCAATGGCTGGTCAATCTATACCAATCTGCAAGATTACATGCGCCGCCAGCAACGCCGCGGCGGCTATGTGGAAGTGAACACCCCGCAAGTCGTGGATCGCAAGCTGTGGGAAGCCTCTGGGCATTGGGAGAAATACCAGGAAAACATGTTCATCGTCGAAGTGGATGAAGAGCATGCCCGCGAAAAGGCGATCAACGCGCTTAAACCCATGAACTGCCCCTGCCATGTGCAGATTTTCAATGTTGGGCTTAAATCCTACCGCGATCTGCCTTTGCGCAGGGCCGAATTCGGGTCATGCAACCGGTACGAGCCTTCGGGCGCGCTGCATGGGATCATGCGGGTGCGCGGTTTCACGCAAGATGATGCGCATATCTTCTGCCGCGAAGACCAGATCGAAAGCGAGACCCGCAAATTCATCGATTTCCTGAGCGCGATTTATCGTGATCTTGGTTTTGAAGACTTCCGCATAAAATTTTCTGACAGGCCAGAGACGCGCGCGGGGGCGAATGATGTCTGGGATCGGGCCGAAGGCGCGTTGCGCACGGCCACCGAGGCTGCGGGCTATGCCTATGAGGAAACCCCCGGCGAAGGGGCGTTTTACGGGCCAAAGCTGGAATTCGTGCTGACAGATGCCATCGGCCGCGATTGGCAATGTGGTACGCTACAGGTGGATTTTGTGCTGCCAGAGCGACTGGATGCAAATTATATAGGCCAGGATGGGGCCAAGCACCGCCCCGTCATGCTCCACCGCGCCGTCTTGGGCAGTTTTGAGCGCTTCATCGGCATTCTGATTGAAAATTTCTCTGGCAAACTGCCGCTTTGGCTGGCCCCGCGTCAGGTGGTGGTGGCGTCCATCATCTCGGACGGAGATGCGTATTGCCGCGAAGTGGCAATGGCGCTGCAAGCCGCAGGGCTGCGGGCAGAGTTGGATTTGCGCAATGAGAAGATCAATTACAAAGTGCGCGAGCATTCGGTGGGCAAAGTGCCGGTAATCTTGGCCGTTGGCGCGCGCGAGGTGGAAGACCGCACAGTTTCTGTGCGCCGTCTGGGCGAAACCCGTACAGAAACCGTGGCACTGGATGCGTTGGTCGAAAGCTTGCGGCTGGAAGCAACGCCCCCCGATCTGCGCTGATTGCCCGCGCAAGACAGCAAAAAGCCCCGGCAGATTTGCCGGGGCTTTTCAATCTCAGGCGCTTGCGCGCGATTGGCGCTTGCGTTCATGGGGATCAAGAAAGCGCTTGCGCAGGCGGATTGCGTTTGGCGTGACTTCCACCAATTCATCGTCATCGATATAGGCAATCGCCTGTTCCAGCGACATGATGACAGGTGGTGTCAGCTTCACCGCGTCATCGGTACCCGATGCACGTACGTTGGTCAGCTTCTTGCCTTTCAGCGGGTTCACTTCCAGATCATTGTCGCGGCTATGCTCGCCAATGATCATACCCTGATACACGGGGTCTTGCGGGTTGATGAACATGCGCCCGCGCTCTTCCAGATTCCACAGCGCATAGGCAACGGCTGTGCCATCTTCCATAGAGATGAGAACACCTTCGCGGCGCCCCGCAATCGGGCCTTTATAGGGCGCCCATTCATGGAACACGCGGTTTAGAACACCCGTCCCGCGCGTATCTGTCAGAAACTCGCCGTGATAGCCGATCAGACCGCGCGAGGGCACATGTGCGATAATGCGTGTCTTGCCGGTTCCTGCGGGTTTCATCTCGACCAGATCGCCCTTGCGCGGGCCAGTGATCTTTTCGATGACGCTGCCAGTATATTCGTCATCCACATCAATGGTGACTTCTTCAATCGGCTCCAGCCGCTGGCCGCCTTCATCACGCATCAAGACGCGTGGGCGCGAGATGGACAGCTCGAACCCTTCGCGGCGCATGTTTTCAATCAGCACGCCCATTTGCAATTCGCCCCGACCTGCAACCTCGAACGCTTCGCCGCCCGGTGTATCGCTGACCTTGATCGCAACATTCAATTCTGATTCGCGCATCAGACGCTCGCGGATCACGCGACTTTGCACTTTTGAACCATCGCGCCCGGCCAGTGGCGAATCATTGATCCCGAAAGTGACAGAGATGGTGGGCGGGTCGATTGGTTGGGCAGGAAGCGCGATATCCACCTCCAACGCGCAGAGCGTATCAGCCACAGTAGCCTTGGACATGCCCGCCAGCGTGACGATATCGCCTGCTTCTGCCAGATCAATCGCCTGCTGGCCAAGGCCGCGAAAGGCAAGAACCTTGGTCACGCGGAATTGCTCCAGCTTGTCGCCTTTGCGGGTCAGGGCTTTGATCGTCTCGCCTGCCTTGAGCGTGCCCGATTCCACCCGGCCCGTCAGGATACGGCCCAGATAAGGGTCTGCCGAAAGCGTGGTTGCAAGCATGCGAAACGGTTCTGCGCGCCGGGCTACCTGTGCAGGCAAGGGCACATGGGCGACAACCAGATCAAACAGGGCAGACATGTCTTTGCGCGGCCCATCCAGTTCTTTATCCGCCCAGCCATTGATCCCGCTTGCATAAAGCACAGGGAAATCAAGCTGTTCGTCATTTGCACCCAGATTGGCGAACAGATCAAACACCTCGTTGAGGGCGCGGTCTGGCTCGGCGGCGGGCTTATCCACCTTGTTGAGCAGCACGATCGGGCGCAATCCAAGTGCCAGTGCCTTGGATGTCACGAATTTCGTTTGCGGCATGGGGCCTTCGGCAGCATCCACCAGCAGCACAACGCCATCCACCGTGCTCAGGATGCGCTCCACCTCGCCGCCGAAATCGGCATGGCCCGGTGTGTCCACGATATTGATGCGGGCGTCTTTCCACTCAACCGAGGTGGCTTTGGCCAGAATCGTGATCCCGCGCTCGCGCTCCAGATCATTGCTGTCCATCATCCGCTCGGCAGTTGCCTGATTTTCGCGAAACGCGCCGGATTGTTTTAGAAGTTCGTCAACCAATGTGGTTTTACCATGGTCAACATGGGCGATAATCGCGATATTGCGAAGTGTCATAGCTCTGGCCTTTTGATGCTGCGCCGCCGCATTAGCGGATTGTAGCGCGTCTGGCTAGCCCTGAATGGGGTGTCAGGTTCCGATGTAGCGGTCACGGCGGTGATTGATGCCGATAATCGCATTCAAAACCGCAGCCCCCAAAAGCGACCACAGCACCAATTGGACAGGCAAGATCACGGCGGCCACGGCAAACAGAACCAGATCAAAGCCAAGCTGTACCCAGCCTGCGCGCCAGCCCAGCCGCTCTTGCAGATCATAGGCCACGATCCCCACCCCCCCAAGGCTTGCGCGGTGGCGGAATATGGCCAGTAGCCCTGCGCCCGATACCAGCCCAAACAGAACCGCCGCAACCGATGGATGCGCGGGCGCCACTGTGACCAGATCGCCCAAGACCAGCGATATGGTTGAAATCATCGCGACAGAGAGAAAGGTTTTCACGGTAAAGGCTGGCCCCAAGCGCACCCATGCCAGTGCATAGAAGGGCAGATTTATGATGAAGAAAACCGCGCCAAAGCTATAGCCTGTGACATAGGAAATCAGCACCGCCGCCCCGGCTGTCTGGCCCGTTACCAGCCCCGCCCCTGTCAGGATCAACACACCAAGCGCACACATTATTGTGCCAAAGGCCAGCCCTTGCGCATCATCCAACAGGGAGTGAGGCACAGGTGCTGACATGTCAGTGCCCTACAGAATTGCTGAAGATGTTGATTACCAAAATTCCAGCAATGATCAGCCCCAAACCCAGCAGCGCAGGGGCATCCAGCCGTTGTCCAAATACCATCCAGCCAATACCCGCGATCAGGCAAATCCCCAGCCCCGACCAGATGGCATAGGCCACCCCAACCGGGATACCCCGCAACACCAGCGCCAGCAGCCAGAAAGACAGCGCATAGGCCATAACCACAACCAGCGCGGGGCCTGCGCGCGTCATGCCATCACTGGCTTTGAGCGCTGTTGTGCCAATCGTTTCGAACAGGATGGCAACCCCAAGATAAAGCCAGTGCATGCGCGCGCCCTTTCAGATTGGCTGTCCTGCCGCCATTGCGGCCACGGCGCGTTCCACTTCGCGCAGACGTTCGGCATTGGGCGGATGGGTTCCAAGAAACTGGTTGCCGGGATCGGGAATGCGCCGGAAAATCGCAGCACCGCGCAGCGGATCAAACCCCCCCCGCGCCGTGATCACTGCGCCCAGCCGGTCTGCTTCCTACTCGAACGCTTTGGAATAACGCCGCGCACCAACTGTTGCGCTGACATTTACAAGCTGCTGTGCGGTGGATTGATCGACACCCGAAATTGCGGCAACCAACCCTCCCCGCAGCGCCCCTGTCATCGCTTCGCGCTGAATGCGCGGGATATGATCGGCAATGTGATGCGCGGCTTCATGGCCAAAGATAAGGGCAATTTCATCATGACTGCGCAAATCGCGCAACAGCGCCTCTGTAAAGGCGATGATCGGGCGACCGCTTTCATCTCGCGAATGAAAGGCATTCGGGGGCTGGCCGGGACGATCATCCAGAATGACGATAAAATTGCAATCCAGATGCGGACTGCGTTCGCGGCAAACCTGAGTTGCGACCGGACGCATGCGGGCCACAACCGTGTTGAAATCTGCCCTTGTTGACCCGGCGCTTGTAGTCTGCGCTGGCGCGGGGACAGGCATTTGGGCCATCGGCTCCAGCGTGCAGCCAGCAAGTGAGAGGGCAAGGACGGTTGCCGTGGCGGCTACTCGAAAGAGATGCATCATATTCCGAAATCCCATGGAAAATGCCAAGACACCCTTTCAGAGTGCCATCTGGGGTGCAACGTAATCCGTAGGTTTTCGCCCCGCATCTCACAAGCCAGAGAGCGCGCGGCGTCGTCTTAGCGCGTTGTCTCTGTCAATCTGCGGCTGACATATTCGGAAACCGTTTGCAGCATAGGCTGCATATGCCGCTCTTCATCCTTGAAGAAATGATCCGCGCCTTCAATTTCGGTATGGGTGATGGTGATGCCGCGCTGTTCCTGCAATTTGCCCACCAACGATTTGGTATCACGCGGGGGTGCGACCCTGTCTGCCGTACCGTTGATCACCAGACCAGAGGCCGGGCAGGGGGCAAGGAAACTGAAATCATACAGATTCGCCGGGGGCGCGACAGAGACAAAGCCCGTGATATCGGTGCGGCGCATCAGCAGTTGCATCCCGATCCATGCCCCAAAGCTGAACCCTGCCACCCAGCAATGGCGGGCATTCTGGGTATGGGCCTGCACGTAATCCAGTGCCGCCGCTGCATCGGACAATTCGCCTATGCCCTGATCATATTCACCCTGACTGCGCCCAACACCGCGAAAATTGAAGCGCAGCACGGAAAAGCCCATTTTATGAAAGGCATAGTGCAGGTTATAAACCACTTTATTGTTCATCGTGCCGCCAAATTGCGGGTGCGGATGCAGTACAATGGCAATAGGCGCGTCTGGCTTGGGTTGCGGGTGGAAGCGGCCTTCAAGGCGGCCTTCGGGGCCGGGGAAGATAATCTCGGGCATTCGGGGCCTTATCTTGTGCTGTATGAATCCGACGGGTCGTGCGTGTCAGGCCTGCAGGGCTTCAGCAATTCTTGACTCTTTACTTCAGGCATTTTAGAAGAGTTCTAAGTTGCGAAACTCGCCAACAGGTTACAGGCCGCACAGTGCATAGCGGATTTAGGCCTGTGTTGCACGAAGGTCAACCTTTATTGGCGCCGACAGCTTTGCAAGCCAGATGTAAGACAGGGGAAATGAATGAAACTTTCCACAAAAGGGCGCTATGCGATGATTGCGCTGGTGGATTTGGCGCAGGCCCCCAATGGCGCGTTGGTCTCGCTCAATGAAATTGCGGCACGCCAACAGGTTTCGCTGGCCTATCTGGAACAACTTTTTGTCAAGCTGCGCCGCGCGGGCTTGGTGGATTCGGTGCGCGGGCCGGGTGGGGGCTACAAGCTTGCGCGCGCGCCAGAGGCGATCCGGGTATCAGAGGTGCTTGAAGCGGTGGAAGAAACCGTCAGCGCCATGCACAAGGGCGCAGGCGCGACAGGGGCCTTGTCTGGCTCCAAGGCGCAATCAATGACAAATCGCCTGTGGGAAAGTTTGTCTGCGCATGTCTATGTGTTTTTGCATCAGACGCGGCTTTCGGATGTCGCGGGCAATTCCCTGACACCATGCCCGGCCGTTCCCACCTTGTTTGAGGTCGTGGACGAGTGAGCGCCCGGATTTTTGGGGTCAGAGGAAGGAGATGTCTTTCATGACATCGCGTGTCTATCTGGATTACAACGCCACTGCGCCTTTGCGACCAGAGGCGCGGGCGGCCATGCTGGCGGCGCTGGATATTGTTGGCAATCCATCCTCTGTGCATGCCGAGGGGCGCAAAGCCCGTGGCGTTGTGGAAAAGGCGCGCGCACAGGTTGCCCCCGCGCCGGGGGCGGATGGGGCCGATATCGTTTTCACCTCTGGCGCGACAGCAGCGGCGGCACTGGCACTGGCCGGGCGCGGGCGGGCGGGTGCTGCGGGGGCACAGGCCGCAGTGCGCGCTTGGGCGGATGACAGTCTTGCCGTCGATAGGCTAGGGCGTGTCACTGTGCCAGAGCCTGCGCGGGCCACAGTGCAACTGGCCAATTCCGAAACGGGTGTGGTGCAGGAACTGCCCCAAGGGCTGGCTGTCAGCGATCTGACGCAGGGTTTTGGCAAGCTGCCTGTGGCGTTTAACTGGCTGGGGCTGGAGATGGGTTTCATCTCGGCCCATAAGATTGGCGGGCCAAAGGGGATTGGCGCGCTGGTTATGCGCCGCGGGACGGATCTGGCAGCACAAATCCGCGGCGGCGGGCAGGAAATGGGGCGGCGCGCGGGTACAGAGAATATTCCCGGCATTGCAGGATTCGGCGCTGCGGCAGAGGCGGCGGCAAAAGATCTTGCAGATGGGGTGTGGAATTCTGTAGTTGAAATTAGAAATATTCTAGAACAGGCTCTGGACGCTGAAGCATCCAAGACTATTTTAGTCGGGAAAGGCGCGCAGCGTTTGCCCAATACAATTTGCCTCGCCACGGCAGGTTGGAAGGGCGAAACGCAGGTCATGCAAATGGATCTTGCGGGCTTTGCGATTTCGGCAGGCTCGGCGTGTTCGTCTGGAAAGATGCGCGCCTCTGCGGTGCTGGGGGCTATGGGGTATGATGTGCAGCAGGCTTCCGGGGCGATCCGGGTATCGCTTGGGCCACAGACCCGCACGGAAGATGTGCTGCGCTTCGCAGATGCGTGGCTGAAGGAATATCGGCGCTTTGCTGCCCGGGCAGCATGAACGGAACTCACAGCCCGCAATCGGGCCGAACTGGAGAAGGAAAGCACATGGCGGCATTGGATGAAGTGCAATTGCGCGAAGGCGTTGACCGCGAAACCGTGGAAACCGTGCAATCCATGGCTGGCACCTACAAGCATGGCTGGGAAACCGAGATCGAGATGGAATTCGCCCCCAAAGGGCTGAATGAGGATATCGTGCGCCTGATTTCGGAAAAGAACAAAGAACCCGAATGGCTGCTGGAATGGCGGCTAGACGCCTATCGCCGCTGGCTGACCATGGAAAGCCCCGATTGGGCCATGCTCAAGATTCCTGAAATCGACTATCAGGATCAGTATTACTACGCCAAACCCAAATCCATGGCCGAAAAACCCAAATCGCTGGATGATGTCGATCCCAAATTGCTGGAAACCTACGCGAAACTTGGGATTCCACTGAAAGAGCAAATGCTTCTGGCCGGGGTGGAAGGCGCGGATGAGCCGCGCAAGGTGGCTGTGGATGCGGTGTTCGATTCTGTCAGCCTTGGCACGACCTTCCAGAAGGAACTGGCCGCCGCCGGGGTGATTTTCTGTTCCATCTCCGAGGCCGTGCAAAAGCATCCCGAATTGGTGAAGAAATATCTTGGCTCTGTCGTGCCGCAGAATGACAATTACTTTGCCGCGCTGAATTCGGCTGTCTTCTCGGATTGTAGTTTTGTCTATATCCCCGCCGGCACACGCTGCCCGATGGAGTTGAGCACCTATTTCCGCATCAATGCCGAAAATACCGGCCAGTTTGAGCGCACGCTTATTGTTGCCGAAAAAGGCAGCTATGTCAGCTATTTGGAAGGTTGCACAGCGCCCAAGCGCGATACGAACCAGCTGCATGCGGCAGTGGTGGAAATCGTGATCTTGGAAGATGCAGAGGTGAAATATTCCACTGTGCAAAACTGGTTCCCCGGCGATGAAAACGGCAAGGGCGGGATTTATAATTTCGTCACCAAGCGGGCCGATTGCCGCGAGAACCGCGCCAAAGTGATGTGGACGCAGGTGGAAACCGGCAGCGCCATCACATGGAAGTACCCCTCCTGCATTCTGCGCGGGGATGAGGCGCAGGGCGAGTTTTACTCGATCGCCATCGCCAATAACTGGCAGCAGGCTGATACAGGTACCAAAATGGTGCATCTGGGCAAAAATACCCGCTCGCGGATTGTCTCCAAGGGGATCAGTGCGGGCCATGCACAAAACACCTATCGTGGGCTGGTCTCGATGCACCCGAAGGCCAGCAACGGCCGCAACTACACGCAATGCGACAGCTTGTTGATTGGCGATAAATGCGGCGCGCATACTGTGCCTTATATTGAAGTGCGCAATGCGTCGTCGCGTGTGGAACATGAAGCGACCACCTCCAAGGTGGATGACGACCAGCTTTTCTATTGCCGCTCGCGCGGGATGGATGAGGAAGAGGCGGTCGCGCTGGTGGTGAACGGGTTCTGCAAGGAAGTGTTGCAGGAATTGCCAATGGATTTTGCCATGGAAGCGCAGGCGCTGGTTGCGATTTCGCTTGAAGGGTCAGTGGGCTAAGGCCCCAAGGGAACACGGCGCAAAGCGCCAGAGCTAAGGAATAAACATATGTTGGAAATCAAGAACCTGCACTGCGAACTGGAAGACGACTCCGAGGTGAAAATCCTTAAGGGTCTGTCGCTGACAATCAACCCCGGCGAAGTGCATGCCATCATGGGGCCGAATGGGTCGGGGAAATCGACGCTCTCTTATGTGCTGTCGGGCCGCGATGGCTATGCTGTCACCGATGGCAGTGCCACGCTGGAAGGCGCGGATTTGCTGGCGATGGAACCCGAAGAGCGCGCGGCGGCGGGCCTGTTTCTGGCCTTCCAATACCCGGTGGAAATTCCCGGTGTTGGCAATATGACCTTTCTGCGCACGGCCGTAAACGCACAGCGCAAAGCGCGCGGCGAAGAAGAGCTTTCGGCAGGCGATTTCCTGAAAATCATTCGCGCCAAAGCCAAGGAATTGCAGATTGACGCGGATATGCTGAAGCGCCCTGTCAATGTGGGTTTTTCTGGCGGCGAGAAAAAGCGCAATGAAATTCTGCAAATGGCGATGCTGGAGCCAAAAATGTGCATTCTCGACGAGACCGACTCTGGTCTCGATGTTGATGCCATGAAGCTTGTCTCTGACGGGGTGAATGCGCTGCGCGATGCGGGGCGGTCTTTCCTTGTGATCACCCATTATCAGCGCTTGCTGAACCCTATCAAACCCGATGTTGTGCATATCATGTCCGAGGGCCGGATCATCAAGACAGGCGGGCCGGAGCTGGCGCTGGAAGTGGAAGAAAACGGCTATGCCGATCTGTTGGCGGAGGCCGCCGCATGATGCCGCGCGCAAAACTCAAGGCCCAGAAGGTTGAGGCCGCAGAAGCGCTGCTTGGCGCACTGACGCTGCCCACAGGTGGCGCTTGGATCACCAAGGCGCGCACGGCGGCTGCGGCGCGCGTGGCAAGCATGGGCTTGCCTAGCAAGCGCGATGAATACTGGCGCTACACAGACCCGCGCCGCCTTACAGCGCCTGCGGCAGAGGCTGCCAAACTGCATGCGGCAGATGATGAAGCTCCGCTTTTTGACGGGTTTGACCGTCTGAAACTTGTGTTTGTGGATGGTGTGTTTGATGCGCAAGCCTCTGATACGCTGGCCTTGTCCGGGGTGGAGATTTGTACGCTGGCAGATGCCGCGCGCACCGATCTGCATTGGGCGCGTGATCTTTTCGGCGCATTGGAAGCGCGGGGCCAAGCACCTGTCGAGCGCTCTTTGGCGAGCCTGAACACGGCCCATGCAACCCAAGGGCTGTTGATCCGTGTGACTGCGACACCGCCAAAACCCATTGCCCTTGTCTATCGTCGCTCGGAAGCGGCGGCAGATGCGATGGTGCATCATGTTATTCGGGTAGAATCCGGGGCAGAAGCCACCTTGTTGGAAAACGGCCCCATGGCCGCACGGTTCAATCAGGTGACAGAGATCGAGATTGCCGCTAGCGCAACCTTGCATCCTATCCGCGCGCAGGGCCGGGACCATGACCGCGCAGGGATAACGCATCTTTTTGCAAAACTCGGCGCGCGGGCGCAGCAAAAATCCTTTAACCTTTCGGCCAATGGCGCCCTTATCCGCAACGAGGCGGTAATCTGGCTGGATGGGGCGGAAGGGTCTGCCCATATTGCCGGGGCCACAGTTGGTGACGGCGCATTCCACCATGATGATACAGTCTTTGTCACCCATGGCGCACCGCGTTGCGAAAGCCGTCAGGTGTTCAAGAAAGTGTTGCGGCGGGGGGCTGTGGGCGTATTTCAGGGCAAGATTCTGGTAGATCAGATCGCGCAATTGACAGATGGCTATCAGATTAGCCAATCGCTGTTGCTGGATGAAGATGCGCAGTTTCTGGCCAAGCCAGAGCTGGAAATCTATGCTGATGATGTGAAATGTAGCCACGGTTCCACATCGGGCGAGATAGATCAAAACCAGCTCTTTTATCTGCGCGCGCGTGGTGTGCCGGAAGACCGGGCAAAAATGCTTTTGGTTCTGGCCTTTCTGGCGGAAGCGCTGGAAGAAATTGCAGACCCTGCCTATGCGGATGATCTGCGCGCAAGGCTGGAAAGCTGGTTCAAGCGTCGCAGTTAATGCGCAAGACCACACACAGGCAAGCCAGCGCAGCCAAGCGCCTTGCCTGTGTCTGCGGAAAACGGCATGGCACAGAGGGCCTGCCGCGTTAAGAACAAGGGCCGTTAACGCATCATGTCGCTAGTGCTGAATATCGCGCGCAGCTATCGCGCCCCCGGCAAGGTGGTTACAGGGCTGGCGCAGGGTGATCTGCGCGAGCCTCAGGTTCTTTTTTTCGGGCTTTTGGCATGTGGTTTGATTTTCGTTGCGCAATGGCCGGGATTGTCACGCGCCGCCACGATTGACCCGTCCATAACCTTCGAGCAACGCATGGGCGGTGCCCTGTTTGGCGTGATGTTCATCCTGCCTTTGCTGCTTTATGGCTTGGCCGGGATATTGCCTCTTGGGGTGCTGGTGCGGGGGCGTCCGGTTGCGGGCCTGCATGTTCGGCTGGCCTTGTTCTGGTCGCTTCTGTCTGTCGCGCCGCTCATGCTTCTTCAAGGGGGGCTGTCTGCCTTTCTGGGCGCGAATGCCGCAGTTTCCGCTTTCGGGTTTGTGGTGGCGCTGGCCTTCCTTTACATATTGGGTGCGGGGCTTCGGGCGGTGCTGCTGCTTGCCCCAGAACAGACCAGCGATAGCTGAGTTACAAAGGATCGGGAGTATGGATCTCAATCTCGCCACTGTCAGTGCGTTGGTGCGCCTGTCCCTGTCGCGCCCGCGCGAGGCTGCGGCTCGGCTTATTGCGCTGAATGTGCCCGATGATGCACGCTGGCTGGGGTTTGTCATCGTTGTGGGGTTGTCGGTTCTGGTGGGGCAGTTTTCTGTTTTGCTGATGGGCGACGAAGGATTTCAGGGCGGAATGCTGTTCATGGCCATGTTCCAGACCTCGCTCTTGCTGGGGATGGTTGTGGCCGTTCAGGGCGTGGGCCGTGCGTTGGGGGGCAAAGGCAGCTTTCCCGATGCGCTGTTGCTGGTGGCGTGGTTGCAATTCGTGATGCTTGTCTTTCAATTTCTCCAGATTGCAAGTCTGCTGATAATGCCGCCACTTTTTGGCATGATTACAGTTATTTCTCTTGTTTTCTTCATGTTCATGCTCACCAATTTTGTCATGGCGTTGCATGGGTTTGCATCTGCCATCAAAGTGTTTGTGGGGATTATCTTTTCCTTCTTCGCGATGGCAATGGTTCTTGCCATATTGCTGGGAATGTTGGGCCTTGGCCCCGGAGGGTTGTGAAATGCTGGATATCGAACAGATACGCGCGGATTTTCCGATCCTCTCGCGCGAGGTGAATGGAAAGCCGCTGGTCTATCTCGATAATGGCGCATCGGCGCAAAAGCCGCGCGCGGTGATAGAGGCGGTAACGCGCGCTTATGCGGAAGAATATTCCAATGTTCACCGTGGCTTACATTACCTTTCCAACCTTGCCACGGACAAATACGAGGCTGTGCGTGGTAAAGTGCAGCGCTTTTTGAATGCCGCGCATGAGGATGAAATCCTGTTTACCACAGGCACCACGCAGGGGATCAACCTGATCGCCTATGGCTGGGCCATGCCCCGGTTTGAACCGGGCGATGAGATTGTTCTGTCTATCATGGAACATCACGCCAATATCGTGCCATGGCATTTTCTGCGCGAGCGGCAAGGCGCGGTAATCAAATGGGTGGATTGCACCCCGGATGGCAGCCTCGATCCGCAAGCGGTGCTGGACGCGATTGGCCCGCGCACAAAGTTGGTTGCCGTTACGCATATGTCCAATGTTTTGGGCACTGTCGTGGATGTTTCCGCCATCTGTGCTGGCGCGCGCGAAAAAGGCGTGGCTGTTTTGGTGGATGGCTCTCAGGCGGCAGTGCATATGCCAATAGATGTGCAGGCGATAGGTTGCGATTTTTATGCCGTGACCGGGCACAAGCTTTATGGCCCCTCGGCATCTGGGGCGATTTATGTCAGCCGCGCCCGGCAAGCACAGATGCGCCCGTTTCTTGGCGGGGGCGATATGATCCGCGAAGTGACGCGCGATACAGTGATCTATAATGATCCCCCCCATAAATTCGAGGCCGGAACCCCCGGCATCGTGCAGCAGATCGGCCTTGGTGTTGCGCTGGATTATATGATGGGTCTGGGGATGGAGGCGATTGCCGCGCATGAGGCAGATTTGCGCGATTATGCCCAAGCGCGTCTTGCAGGGCTGAACTGGCTGAATGTTCAGGGCAATGCGCCGGGTAAGGGGGCCATTTTTAGCTTCACGCTGGAAGGGGCAGCGCATGCGCATGATATTTCGACAGTGCTGGACAAGAAGGGGATCGCCGTGCGTGCAGGGCAGCATTGCGCCGCCCCGCTAATGGATCATCTGGGGGTTTCAGCCACCTGCCGCGCGTCCTTTGCAGTGTATAACACACGCGCGGAAGTGGACAAGTTGGTGGACGCGCTGGAGCTTTGCCACGAGCTTTTTGCCTGAAATGGGTGATTGCAACGCCCCAACTTGCGGATTATAGAACTCGCAACGCACCCGTAGCTCAGCTGGATAGAGCGCTGCCCTCCGAAGGCAGAGGTCACAGGTTCGAATCCTGTCGGGTGCGCCATTTCCGAACAAAAGAGAGAACCTCGGGCGCAGTGGTGCCGGTCGGGTCAGAAGCCTTTTTTGCAAGGCGCCTTTTTGACCCTGTGACCTGGATTTCCCCATCCCATACCCGCACCTCGTCGAGCATCAGGCGGGCATAGGCTTGCCGAACATGGTGATCCTCCGAGTCGAACTGTCTGCGCAGCAGGTTTGAGAGTGTCTTCAGCTTTTCCCGGGTGATGTCGGGGCGTTCCTCATTCAAGCGGCGATTTAGATCAGTGATGTCAGTGCTCAGTTCGTCACGGCGGAACCGCAAGGCAACCATGCGTTCGCGGAATTCGGGGTCTTCCAGCTCGGCCAAGCCCTTTTCGACCAGTTCCAGCAAGCGGGTGATGGCCGCCTTGGTTTCTGTCAGTTGCGTGCGCTTTAGGGTAAGGGCGGCCTTGGTTGCCGCCTCGCGATCACGGGCTGATGCGATGTAATCTTTCAGCATATCCTCCAGACGATCAGGCGGCAGGATATTCGCCTCAATATGCGCCATCACGATATTGTCCAGGCTCTGCATCGGCATACGCAGCCCGCGACAGCTCGAAGGACCCTGTTTCAGCTTTTTGGAACAGCAGTAATAACGGTAAGCACCGCCTTTTCCGGTGTTCTGGATCAGGGCCAGCCCGCAATATCCGCATTTCGCCAGCCCTGCGAGAAAGGTCGGGCCATTGACGACCCGTGGTGGCGTCGCCTTTGGGTTACGGCTTTGCAACAGCGCCTGCGCCGTGTTGAAAGCCTTCTCGTCAATGATCTTCGGCACGCTGACCGCGATCCACTCGGACGGCGGGCGCTGTGTCTTTTTGCGGGTATCGGTTTTGTTGAAATAATGGGTGCCGGAGTAGGTGGTCGAAGTAAGGATGTCGTAGATTCCGCCTGTCGAAAACGCCTTGCCACGCCTCGTGATGCCACGAGTATTGAAATAGCTGGCAATAGCCTTCACGCCCAAAGGCGTGCCTTCCGTGCCCGTGGCAAGATCAAAAATCTTGCGCACAATCGCCGCCTCTTCATCATGAATAACCAGCCGCTTCTTTTCACGTGCACCGCGTTTTTCGATGAATTGCGTCATATATGCGTATTCCACGCGCATGTGGCCATCGATTCCATGAACATGTGGCCACCTGTTCCACGATGATGTGGCCACCGATTCCACGGCATGTGGCCACCCTGTTAAGATGAACTGCGAGGCGATCTGACC